>NZ_JBHTWG010000004.1:240947-337752 GCF_042792555.1 Streptomyces sp. NPDC056628 | reverse complement strand
GGTCGTCCGCGTACTGGGCGTACGCGGACGATCCCGACAACGCGGCGAGGCGCCGTGCCAGGCGTCGCGGACCAGACGGGACTTTCGAAACACGCTCTAGCCGCCCAGCACGTCCGCCAGGACGCGGGCCGCCCGCTCGGTGTCCGCGAAGGACACGTACAGCGGGGTGAAGCCGAAGCGCAGCACGTCCGGGTGGCGGAAGTCGCCGACCACACCCCGCGCGATCAGCTCCTTCATCACGTCCCCGGCGTCGGCACAGCGCAACGCCACCTGGCTGCCGCGCTCGGCGTGCGCGGCCGGTGTCACCGGCTCCACCCGCCCGGCGGGCGCGTACGCCTCGACGCACTCCAGGAAGAAGTCCGTCAGCGCCAGCGACTTGGCCCGCACCGCCTCCACCGGCACCCCGTCCCACACGTCCAGGGCCGCCTCCAGGGCGAGCATCGACAGGATGTCGGGGGTGCCGACCCGGCCGCGCAGGGCACCGGGGGCCGCCGTGAAGTCCCGGTGCATCCCGAAGGGTGCGGCGTGCGAGTTCCACCCGGGCAGCGGCGAGTCGAACCGGTCCTGGAGACCATGGCGCACATACAGGTACGCCGGTGAACCCGGGCCGCCGTTCAGGTACTTGTAGGTGCAGCCGACCGCCAGGTCCACGCCGTGCTCGTCCAGCCCGACCGGCAGCGCGCCCGCGCTGTGGCACAGGTCCCACACGGACACCGCGCCCGCGGCGCGCACGGCGGCCGTGAGCGACGGCAGGTCGTGCAGCCGCCCGGTGCGGTAGTCGACGTGGTTGAGCAGCACGGCGGCCGTACGGGCGCCCAGCGCGTCCGGCACCTCGGCGGGCGTCACAGGCCGCAGCGTACGGCCGGTCATCCGGGCCGCCGACTCGGCGATGTACCCGTCGGTGGGGAACGTGGTGGCGTCGACGAGGATCTCGTCGCGGCCGTCCCCAGCCATGCGCGCGGCGGCCACCAGCGCCTTGAAGACGTTGACGCTGGTGGAGTCGCCGACGACGATCTGCCCGGCCGCCGCGCCGACCAGCGGGGCGATCCGGTCGCCGATCCGCTCCGGCGCCGTCCACCAGCCGCTCTCCTCCCAGGAGCGGATGCGCAGCTCGCCCCACTGCCGGCGCACGACGTCCGCGACCCGGCCGGGGACGTGCGCGGGCAGGGCGCCCAGGGAGTTGCCGTCGAGGTAGACGACGTCGTCCAGGACGAACTCGGCGCGCTTGTGCGCGAGTCCGTCGGCGGCGTCCAGCTTCTCGGCCCGCGCGGCGAGCTCGTTCGGCTCAGACACGGGACCTCGCCGTCCACAGCTCCGGGAAGACGTTCTTCTGGGCGCGCTTCTCCAGCCAGGCCACTCCGGCCGAGCCGCCGGTGCCGGCCTTGGAGCCCATCGCGCGGCGGGTGGCGACCAGGTGGTCGTTGCGCCAGCGCCACACCAGTTCGGCGACGTCCGTGAGCGCCTCGCCCAGACGGGTGAGCTCGGCGTTCTGGTCGCCCGCGTAGATCTCCGTCCAGACCGCCTCGACCGCCTCCGAGGGCTCGTAGCGGCGGGTGACGTCCCGCGTGAGCACCGCCTCGGGGATCGCGTGGCCGCGCCGGGCGAGGAAGGACAGCACCTCGTCGTAGAGGCTCGGCTCGTGCAGGGCCTTCTCCAGCTCCGCGTGGACGCGCGGAGCGCCGCGGTGCGGGACCAGCATCGACGCCGACTTCTCACCGAGCAGGAACTCCAGCCGGCGGTACATCGCGGACTGGAAGCCGGAGCCCTCGCCGAGGGCGCTGCGGTAGGAGTTGAACTGGGCCGGCGTGAGCTGTCCGAGCGGCGTCCAGGAGGCGTTCAGGGCCTCCAGTTCCCGCACGGACCGCTTCAGGGCGTCGATCGCCACACCGGGGCGGTCCTCGCGCAGCGCGCGCGCCGCGGTCTCCCACTCGTGGACGATGACGGTGAACCACAGCTCCATGACCTGGGTCGTGACCAGGAAGACCATCTCTCCGGGATCGTCGGAGAGAGTGTGCTGCAGGTGGGTGAGGACGTCCGCCTTCACGTAGTCCTCGTACGGTGTCGTACCCGCGAAGTCGAGATTCGGGGCCTCGGGCTCCTGAGTCCCCGCGGTGGTGTCCGCGGGCCGGTGAGCCTGCTGGGACATCGCTGTCTCCTGTGTAACTCCGGGTAGCGGTCCGCCCTGCCGTTATCGGCAAAGGGGCCCCGGTCCCCACCGGCATCCTCAGCCATGCCCCCGGAACCTCGCAAGGCCCGCCCGGTCACACCGGTCGGGCCTTGCGATAACCGGACGGGACCTAGCCCAGGGTCTGGGCGGCCGTCGGCGAGGAGTCCTTCAGGAACTGCGAGCAGCGCTCGTACTCCTCCTGCTCACCGATCGCCTCGGCGGCCCGGGCGAGGGCGTGCAGGGCCCTCAGGAAGCCCCGGTTCGGCTCGTGCTCCCACGGCACGGGCCCGTGGCCCTTCCAGCCGTTGCGGCGCAGCGCGTCCAGACCGCGGTGGTAGCCGGTCCGGGCGTAGGCGTACGACTCCACGACGCTGCCCCGCTCGAACGCCTCGTCGGCGAGCTGGGCCCACGCCAGGCAGGAGGTCGGGTACCGGGCGGCGACGTCCGAGGGCGCGGTACCGCTCGCGAGCGCCTCGCGGGGCTCCGGGTCGTCGGGCAGGTGGGTCGGGGGCGGACCCCCGAGCAGGTTCTCGTGAATGGCCATGGTCCTCAGTGTCGTCCATCCCGCCCCCCGGGACCCCATCCAGCCCACCGGGACCCCGTCCAGCCCGTCCGGCGCCCGGGAGCAAGGCCCCTCCGGGGCCGCAGCCGGGTCCGGGGGCGGCAGCCCCCGGGATGCCTACTCGTCCCCCGGACTCCCGCTGCTCCGCTGCCCCTCCAGCGGCGGTACCGTGACCGCCCCGTGCCGGAGGCACTGCGGCTTCCGGCACCCCGCCGGCAGCGACCGCACCGTCGTGAACGCCACCACCGCCCCGACCACCAGCACCCCCGCGCAGATCGGCATGGCCCGCCGGAACGCGGCGTCGAACGCCGACGCCGACCGGTACGCCTCCTCGCCCATCCCGGCCAGCAGCGGCAGCGCGGCCACCGCGATCAGCCCCGCCGCCCGCGCCGCCGCGTTGTTGATCCCGCTGGCCAGCCCCGCCCGGGCGGTGTCGACGGACCCGAGGACGGTGGCCGTCAGCGGGGCGACCAGCGTGACCATGCCGAGGCCCAGCACCAGCAGCGCGGGCAGCACGTCGGTGACGTACTCGGCGTCCGGGCCCACCCGCAGCATCAGCAGCATCCCGGCCGCGCACACCAGCGGCCCCACGGTCAGCGGCACCCGCGGGCCGATCCGGGCCGCGAGGGCGCCGGAGCGCGCCGAGAACAGCAGCATCAGCGCGGTCGTCGGCAGCAGGGCCGCACCGGCGCCGAGCGCCGAGTACCCGGCGACCACCTGGAGCTGGAGCGCGGCCAGGAAGAAGAAGCCGCCGAAGGCCGCGTACACGCACAGCGTGACCAGGTTGACGGCCGTGAACTGCCGCGAGCGGAAGATGTCGGGCGGCATCATCGGATCGCTCCGGTGCCGCTCGACCCGTACGAAGGCGAACCCGGCGCCCACGCCCGCCACTGCGGCCACCGCCACCGTCGCCGACCCGGTCGGCGCCTCGATCAGCGCGTACGTCACGAGGGCCAGGGACAGCGCGCCCAGGGCGGCCCCGAGCACGTCGAAGCGGCCGTGCCGGGTCTCGTCGCCCGACTCAGGGACGTGCCGCACGGCGATCGGCGCGCACACCAGCGCCACCGGGACGTTCAGCAGGAAGACCCAGCGCCAGCCCGGCCCGTCGACCAGCCAGCCGCCCAGGAAGGGCCCGACGGCCGCCCCGATCCCCCCGAACCCGGACCACAGGCCGACCGCGGGCGCCCGGTCGTCGGGGTGGAAGGACGCCTGGATCAGCGCCAGCGACCCGGGGGTGAGCAGCGCCCCGCCGATGCCCTGCAGGGCGCGGGCGGCGATCAGCACCTCCACGCCGGGCGCGAGTCCGCACAGCAGGGAGGCCGCCGCGAACCACACCACCCCCACGACGAAGATCCGCCGCCGCCCGTACCGGTCGCCGAGCGCGCCGCCGAGCAGGATCAACCCGGCCAGCGTCACCATGTACGCGTTGACGGTCCACTGGAGGGCGGCGAGGTCGGCGTCGAGGTCGCGGCCGATGCGCGGCAGGGCGACGTTGACGACGGTGGAGTCCAGCAACGCCATGCTGGAGCCGAGGACGGTGGTGAGCAGGATCCACCGGCCCTGTGGTGAGGCCAGCCGCACGTCGGGCATATCCCCAGGTATACAGCGAGCCCGGCGCCAAGGGCAGGCGCCGGGCTCGCGGGTCCCCGCGGGGACGAGAACTACTTGATCTTCGTGCCGACGGAGCGCAGGTGCGAACAGGCCTGCGTCACGCGCGCGGCCATGGACGCCTCGGCGAGCTTGCCCCAGGTCCGCGGGTCGTAGGCCTTCTTGTTGCCGACCTCGCCGTCGACCTTCAGGACGCCGTCGTAGTTGCGGAACATGTGGTCCGCCACCGGGCGCGTGAACGCGTACTGGGTGTCGGTGTCGATGTTCATCTTCACGACGCCGTTCTCCAGCGCGACACGGATCTCCTCCTCCGAGGAGCCGGAGCCGCCGTGGAAGACGAAGTCGAACGGGGAGCTCTTGCCGAACTTGGCGGCGACGCCCTCGTTCAGCTCCTTCAGCAGCTCGGGGCGCAGGACGACGTTGCCCGGCTTGTACACGCCGTGCACGTTGCCGAAGGACGCGGCGAGCAGGTAGCGGCCCTTCTCACCGAGGCCGAGGGCCTCGGCGGTGCGGATCGCGTCGTCGACCGTGGTGTAGAGGGAGTCGTTGATCTCGTGGGAGACGCCGTCCTCCTCGCCACCGGTCGGGGTGATCTCCACCTCGAGGATGACCTTCGCGGCGCGGGCCTGCTCCAGCAGCTCCTGCGCGATGGCGAGGTTGTCGGCGAGGGTCTCGGCCGAGCCGTCCCACATGTGCGACTGGAACAGCGGGTTCAGACCGGCCTCGACGCGCTTCCGCGAGAGCTCCAGGAGCGGCCGTACGAACCCGTCGAGCTTGTCCTTGGGGCAGTGGTCGGTGTGCAGCGCGACGTGCACCGGGTACTTCTCGGCGACGATGTGCGCGAACTCGGCCAGGGCGACGGCGCCGGTGACCATGTCCTTCTTGTACTGACCGCCCAGGAACTCGGCGCCACCCGTGGAGATCTGGACGATGCCGTCGCTCTCCGCCTCCGCGAAACCGCGCAGGGCCGCGTGCAGGGTCTGGGAGGAGGTCACGTTGATGGCCGGGTAGGCGAACTTGCCTGCCTTCGCCCGGTCGAGCATCTCGTTGTAGATCTCGGGGGTTGCGATGGGCATCTGTCCGCTCCTTGGAGTGTGCGGGTTGACGTACTGCGTACGGCTTCTTCTTACGGCCCTGACCTAGACCTTGGGGGTGTGACGTCGTCGTCGGCGCCCATCTTTCCAGACGAACCGGGATGCTCCGAGCGTCTGTCACCAGCCGAGACGGACGCGTCTGGCGGGGGGTGTCAGTCGAGGCCGAGCTCGTCCTTGGAGTACGCGAACAGGTACGGCACTTGGGCGCCCTCGCGGATCTTCTCGGCGGCGCCGGTGGCCCGGTCGACGATGGTCGCGACACCGGCGACCTCGGCGCCCGCCTCGCGCACGGCCTCGACGGCGGTGAGCGGCGAACCGCCGGTGGTGGAGGTGTCCTCGACGACGAGCACGCGGCGGCCCGCGATGTCCGGTCCCTCGACGCGGCGCTGGAGGCCGTGCGCCTTGGCGGCCTTGCGGACGACGAACGCGTCGAGCCTGCGGCCGCGTGCGGCGGCGGCGTGCAGCATGGCGGCGGCGACCGGGTCGGCGCCCATGGTCAGCCCGCCCACGGCGTCGAACTCCAGGTCGGCGGTCAGGTCGAGCAGTACCTGCCCGACCAGCGGGGCCGCCTCGCCGTCGAGGGTGATGCGCCGCAGGTCGACGTAGTAGTCGGCTTCGAGGCCCGACGACAGGGTCACCTTGCCGTGCACCACGGCCTTGTCCTTGATCTGCTGCAGCAGCGCCGCACGTACGTCAGTCATGCCGCCCAGCTTAGAGGCGCCGCCAGCTCCAGACGGTCGTGGCCTCCAGCGGCTCCAGGGGCGTGACCAGGCGGGGGAGGGTGTTCAGCCCGTCGGGCGGACCGGTCTGCGGCTCGACGCAGACGGCGGCCTCCTGCTCGTCGTACACGACGACCCACTCCTCGCGGCTGGTCACCTTCAGCTCCAGCTGCTCGGGCCAGGTGAGGGTGACGTCGACACCGCCGGGCATCCCGAAGCAGTCGTCCCAGGGGCCGGGCCTCGGCGCGATCCGGTTGCCGGTGGGGAGGTGGTCGCCGCCGCGCTCCTCCTGCCAGGCCGGGGTGAAGTCGAGCCGCACGTCCTGGCCGCCGTCGCCGAGGTTGCGGTTGAACCAGGGGTGCCAGCCGATCTGCGCCGGGAAGGACGCGTCGTACGTCTCCACGGACATGGTCAGGCTGAGGCTGTCCGGGGTGAGCACGACGGCCTGGGTGACCCGGCCGCGGTAGGGCCACGGCTCGACCAGGTCGTAGGTGAGGACGGTCTCGGCGCCGGTGTGCCGGGCGACCTTCCAGGCGCCGTCGCGGGCGGTGCCGTGGATGGCGTGGGGCGGCGCGTTGAGCGGCATCTGCCGTACCTCGGCGCCGTCGCGGAAGCGGCCGTCGCGGATCCGCCCGCACCAGGGCACCATCGGGAAGCAGCCGAACCGCTCCCCCTGCCGCAGCAGCTCCGTCCCGCCGACGCGCAGTCCCCCGACCCGTCCGCCGTTGCCCGGCAGCACGTCCACCTCCGCGTCGCCCGCGGTCAGCGTGATCTGTTCGGTACGCACAGGACGACCCTACCGGGGGCGATCAGGACCGCCCGGCGCGTCAGCGGCGGCGGCGCAGCATCCGGCCGGCCACGATCGCCGAGGCCAGCACGACCGCGGCGGCCGGGGCGGCCCAGCGCAGCGCGGAGTTCGGCGCGAGGGACTGGGCCGGCGGCACCGGCGCGTACCGGCCGCGCGGCGGCGCGTGGTCGACCTCCTCGGCGCTGCGCCCGATCATCGTCCGCCGGGCGTGCGCGGCCTCCGCGACGGGCGCCTCCTCCTCGTCCCCGGTCTCGTCGCCGTCGTCCGCGTCCGTGTCGGCCTCCGGGTCCAGCGCCGGTGGCGGCACCTCGGTGTCGAACACGGACGCCGGGTCCGGCACCGGCGGGTCCTCCGCGTCCGGCGTCGTCTCGAAGTCGCTGGTCGCCTTGGGTTCGAACTCGCCCGGCGCCAACGACTCCTCGACCCCTTCTCCGGCGGCCTCCGGCCCGGCGGACTCCGCCGCCAGCGCGCCCAGCTGCTCGGCGAACCGGTTCAGCAGCCGGGTGACGGCCCCGTGCACGGCGTCGGCCGGGAACTCCGTGATCCGCCCGTCCGCGGACGCGCCGCCCTCGAAGGCGAGCGTCGACCCGCCGACGGCGGCCCGCGCGCGCAGGGTGAGGGCGAGCTTCACGGAGCCGGTCCCGCGCGCCTCGGTCGCGTCGCCCTCCACGGCGTACGCGCCGTCGTCCCGCGCGGAGACGCGTACGGCGCCCCGGTAGGTGATCGTGTGGCCGCCGACGCGCAGCTTCAGGCGCCCCGCGACGGGCTCGGCACCGGCGTCCTGCTGGAGCCCGGGCACCGCGCGGGCGACCCGCACGGGGTCGGCCAGCACCTCCCTGAGCCGCTCGGCCGGGACCGGAACGAACACCTCATGCTCCATGCCGATCGAGCCTACCCAGCATGGCGTGAACCGCACCCACACAATCCCGGGATTCGACGGCCGGATGCCCGCCCGGGCCGCTCAGTAGCGTGGATGCACCAGCGTCGACGCCCGCAGCCCGCCGATCCGCGACGCCTCGGCCGCCCGCGCCCCCGCCGCGAGGTCCTCGCGGGTGAGCGCGCCTGTCCCCGCCCGCAGCGGCGGCGGGCCGTCCCGCCCGGCCAGGACGAACCCCCAGTCGTCCGGCGCCCGCGCCGGACCCGCCGCCGGGTCGCGCACCGCGAGGGAGTACGGCGTGGTCCCCAGCCCGGCCGCGCGCAGGGTGGCCTCGACGGTCCAGAAGACACGGGGGTCGGCGGAGAGGGGCCCGGCATGCACGACGAGGCGGCCGCTCGGGGTGAGGGCGCGGCGGGCCAGGCCGTAGAACTCCTGCGAGTACAGCTCGGCGCTGTCCGTCACACCGGGGTCGGGCAGATCGGCGACGATCACGTCGTACGAGCCCGGTGGCACCGACCGCAGCAGGTGGAAGGCGTCGGAGTCCCGGACGCGGACGCGGGCGTCGCCGTAGACGTACCCGTTGAGCCGGGACAGCGGCGGGTCCTCGCGCGCCAGCCGCACCACCTCGGGGTCGGACTCGACGATGTCGATCCGGCGCACGCCGGGGTGGCGCAGCACCTCGCGCGCCGCCAGTCCGTCGCCGCCGCCGAGGATCAGCACGCGCGCGTGCCCGCCGCTCATCGCGGGGTGCACCAGCGCCTCGTGGTAGCGGCCCTCGTCGCGGCCGCTGACCCGGAGCCGGCCGTCGAGGAACAGGTCGAGGGGGCGGCCGCCGGTGCCGCCGGTGATGACGACCTCCTGGGCGTCCGTCCGCACGGCCACCCGGACGTCCTGCCCGTACATCGCGTGCCGCGCGGCCCGCTCGAAGTCGTCGACGAGGACGGCGGCGGCGGCGAGGACGCCGAGCACGGCGAGGTTGACGGCGAGCAGGACCCGGCGGGCCCGGGGGCTGAGGTCGGCGCGGAACACCCCGAGGACGAGGGCGGCGCCCACGACCGCGTTGACCGCGCCGGTGAACAGGGCGGACGTCAACTGCCCCAGCAGCGGCAGCAGAAGGAAGGGAAAGGCCAGGCCGCCGACGAGCGCGCCGACGTAGTCCGCCGCGAACAGGTCGGCCACCGCGCCGCCCGCGTCCTGGCGGCGGATGCGCTGGATCAGCTCCATCAGCAGCGGGATCTCGGCGCCGATGAGCAGGCCGATGACGAGGGAGAAGGCGACGAGGAGGACGCGGGGCGCGTGCGTCCAGGGGCCGCCCCAGTCGCCGGTCCAGGCGAACACGGCGTACAGGGCGAGGGCGCTGCACCCGCCGACCAGCGCGAGGACCGCCTCGATGGCACCGAAGCCGGCGGCGGCCCGGGGCCGCAGCCGCTTGGCCGCGAGCGAGCCGATGCCCATGGCGAAGACCATGACGGACAGCACGACGGACGCCTGGGTGACCGAGTCGCCGATCAAGTACGAGGCGAGCGCGACGAGCTCCAGCTCGTACACGAGTCCGCAGGCGGCGCAGACGAAGACGCCCGCGAGCACCAGGAACCGCCCGGTGTCCGGCCGGACCGGCAGCCGCGCCCGGCCGCCCCGGGAGGGCGTCGTGCCGGGGGGCGCGGGGGCGTGCGGTTCGATCACGCTGCCGACGGTACGTTACGCCCGGGGCACGCTTCGTCACCCACACGTGTGGAACTGGCGGCTCCGCGGGCGCCGGTGGTTTATCCGGCGAGGAGGGCGGACGAGCGCAGCCGGTTCGCCGTGGGCCGGCCGGGGCCCGCCGGGACGCGCACCCCGACGCGGGTCCGCGTCGCCACCAACTGTCCGTCCTGCGGGTAGGCGTGCCAGGTGCGCCAGTGCACCTGCCCTTCGTGGCGGCGGGCCAGCATCGCGGTGAAGGCGTGCGGGCTGCCGGGGAACACGCCGGCCAGGCCGTGCGGATGGTCGGCGACCAGCGCGAGCAACTCCTGGGCGCGGCCCGCGAACTGGGGCGGCGACAGCACCTCCATCCGGGCGGCGAACTCGTACTCCCAGTCGCCCGCGCGCTTGGCCACGCCGAGCGGGAGGGGGGTGCTGCTGCCCGGAATGCAGGCCACCGTCTCCGAACAGCGCCCCCGATCCTCCTCGAGGAGAACCTGATGGGAGGCGCCGAGCAGTCTCAACTGGAGTCTGGTCCCGCCGAGTTCGAGGTCGAGCGTGGCCAGTGCGGGAAGCGGCTCCCGCCCCAGGGTCCAGGCCAGGTCGGCGGCGCGCGTGTCGCTGTAGGCGGTGTTCAGGGTCGTGAGCATGGATGGGCTCCGCTTGGCACGCAGGAGGAAGGTGGGGTGCCGGCCGTCGTCGCACTGCCGGCACCGGGACGTCGGCCCCGTCAGCCCTGTCGGCGGTCAGATGAGTGTCCGTGGGACGTCCGAGGGGCTGCGTGGGTGAACTTAACTGAATCATGAACTGTGTCGGCGACACAGCGTTTTTACCCAAGTTCGTAGGGTTTCCATCCCTCAGAGGGCTTATCAGCTCAACTGTTCAACTCCGGCGTGCGCCTGCGCGAGGGGAGCGCGCGCCGGAGCGCCCGGGAAACGGAGCGCGGGGCCGGTCCAGGCACCGGCCCCGCGCTCGTGGTGGATGCGGCTCCCCCTGCTGGGTGGAGCTCAGCTGCCCCGTGTCAGCTGCCCCCGCCACCGCATCCGCCCCCTCCGCCGCACGACGACCCGCCTCCGCAGGACGAGCCGCCGGAACAGGAGGAGCTGCTGGAGCAGGACGACGAGGAGGAGCTCCCGCAGGACGTCCCGCCGCCCCCACCACCAGCCCACCAGCTGTTGTTGCTGCCACTGCTGCGGCTGTACGAGCCGCGTCCCCGCCCGCGCGACCGGCTCGCCGACCGTCGCCCGGCGTTGCGTGCGATGGACACGAAGACCAGGACGAACACCACCGCGACCAGCGCCACGACAAGTCCTGTGACCATGGCGTCAGCCTCCTTCCGTTCCCCCGAGCCGAACCCGGACGTCCCCCCGTGGGCGCCTCCGCTCGGTGCGTGCGGGGGAGATGCCCGGACCGCTCCCGGCCCAAAGCAGAGTTGAGGAAATCCAGAGCTTGGGCGGAGGATGACGGGCATGACCTCCTCCTCGCGCCCCCTGCTCAACCGCCGGCTCGCCGAGTTCGGGACGACGATCTTCGCGGAGATGTCGGCGCTGGCCCTGAGCACCGGGTCCATCAACCTCGGGCAGGGCTTCCCGGACACCGACGGGCCCGAGGAGATCCGGGAGGCGGCCGTGCGGGCGCTGCGCGACGGTCGGGGCAACCAGTACCCGCCGGGCCCCGGCGTCCCCGAGCTGCGTGCGGCGGTCGCCGCGCACCAGGATCGGCGCTACGGCCTCACGTACGACCCGGACACCGAGGTCCTGGTCACCGCGGGTGCCACGGAGGCCATCGCGGCGGCCCTGCTCGCGCTGGTGGAGCCCGGCGACGAGGTGGTCGCCCTGGAGCCCTACTACGACTCCTACGCGGCCTGCATCGCCATGGCGGGCGGGACCCGGGTGCCGGTCACCCTGCGCCCGCACGACGGCGCCTTCCGGCTGGACCTGGACGAGCTGCGGGCCGCCGTCACAGACCGCACCCGGCTGCTGCTGCTCAACACCCCGCACAACCCGACCGGCACGGTCCTCACCCGCGCGGAGCTGGCCGCCGTCGCCGAACTGGCCGTCGAGCGCGACCTGCTCGTCGTGACCGACGAGGTGTACGAGCACCTGGTCTTCGACGACGCCGAGCACATCCCGCTCGCCTCGTTCCCGGGCATGCGGGAGCGGACGGTGACGATCAGTTCGGCGGGCAAGACGTACTCGTTCACGGGCTGGAAGGTCGGCTGGGTGACGGCCTCCCCCGCCCTGGTCACGGCCGTCCGCTCGGCCAAGCAGTACCTGACGTACGTCTCGGCGGGCCCGTTCCAGTACGCGGTGGCCGAAGCGCTGTCGCTCCCCGACTCCTACTTCGAGCACTTCCAGGCGGACATGCTCGCCAAGCGGAACATCCTGGCCACCGGCCTGGAGGAGGCGGGCCTCACCGTCTACCGGCCCGCCGGCACCTACTTCATCACCGCCGACATCCGCCCCCTGGGCGAGACCGACGGCATCGCGTTCTGCCGCGCCCTGCCGGAGCGGGTCGGGGTGGTCGCCATCCCGAACGCGGTCTTCTACGACCACCGCGACCAGGGTGCCCCCTTCGTACGCTTCGCCTTCTGCAAGCAGGAGGCGGTCCTCCAGGAGGCGGCCTCCCGCCTGAAGACGCTGTCGGCGTGAGGGCGGGCAGGCTTACGGCCGCCCGTCCGCCTCGGGCTCGACTGCTCAGGCGGCCGTGGGCAGACTCTCCTCGTGCCGCCCCCGGCAGTCCCGGCAGCGGCCCGGGTGGAGGGCGCGGAAGGCGCGTTCGCAGCCGTCGCAGGTCTGGAGGGGCGGGACGGCCGGACGCTCGGCCGGACGCTCGGGCGGAGGGGACTGCGGTGGCGGGGGCGGGACGGGCAGCGGTGTCTCCCGGAGACGGAACGCCAGAACGCCCGCCGGACGCGCCCGGAACTGCTCGGGGAGCCGTGCGGTCAGCACCTCGGTGATCTCCCGCGGCCCGACCCCGGCCGCCAGCCACGCGGCGACGGCGGGCGCCAGCCGGGCAGCCTCCCCAGCGGACAGGACCAGGCGCGGGTCGACCCGGCGCAACGACGACAGCACGGCGACGGCCTGCGGGTCTGCGTCGGCCAGAGCGGGCGCGGGCGGAGCCGGAGGGACGTCGTCCGGTCGTCCGGGAGCCGTCTCGCGTGCCGGGCCCCTCCGGGGGCGGGGCAGGTCCGGGTGGCCGTCCGGGTCCCGGCCGGCGGGGACGTCGTAGAAGAACGTCCGGGTGCGGACCTGGCCCGTGGGCGTCCGTTCGCGGCGCCGCTCCAGGTATCCGGCCGCCTCCAACTCCCGCAGCGCCCGTGAGATGAGGATCTCGCCCTCGCTGAAGTGCGCGCACAGCGCGGCGATGCTCACCGGGGAACCGTCGGGCAGGGACGCGATGTACGCCGCCACCCCGATGGTGACCGCGCTGCCGCGCCGCTGGACGAGGGCGTTGGAGAGCACCGTGAAGTCGGCCGTGAGCCGGGTGCGGACGTGGATCACGCCGGTCGTCGGAGCTCCGGCGTCGGCGCGCAGGCGCGCGTTAGACTGAGGGTCAGCCATCGGGAAGGTCTCTGCTTCCTGATCGGTCAGGCCCTCGATCGGGATTGCCGTCCCGGCCGGGGGCCGATGTCTTTGTGCGGTTGTCGCGGCGAACGTAACCGCCCCTGTCCCGCCCCTGCAAGCCGGTCACCCGGACGGGTGACGGGGCGCCGCGCGGCCGGGGAGGGTGGGTGGGCGGGTGGTTCTTTCCCCCGGTTCTTTCAGGGGGTCAGCGGCCCGCCGGGCCCTCGCGGACAAGGGCCCGGTGGTCCCGGAGGTCGCCTCAACGAGCCTTCAACGCACCTATGAACGCGGACCAGGAGGCCGCCTCGAAGCACAGCGCCGGGCCGTCGGGAGCCTTGCTGTCACGCACCGGGACGGCGGCTTCGGGGAACCGGTCGGCCACCTCTACGCAATCTCCCCCTTCCTGATTGCTGTAGCTGCTCTTGCGCCACACGACGCCGTTCAGATCGGGATGGGACCTTCGCTCCACGGTGGTTGTCCTCCATCACGGATCGGATCATGTCCAGGGACATGAGCGGGGGCAGAGCCGCCGCCCGCAGCCGATCGTAGGTGAGTGCGAAACGCCTCACCTCGCCCGGATCCTCGATGAGTTGGCCGTAGTGCGCGCCCTCCGTGTACGCCGCCTCCGAACGGTCCGGCAGGGTGAGCAGGCTCAGCGAGCCGCCCATGGCGTCATGTTCCCCTTGGTCGAACGGCAGTACCTGCAAGGTGACATGGGCTTCGCGAGCCTTCATGAGCAGGCGTGCCAACTGCTCACGCATCACGGCCTGCCCTCCGATGGGCCTCCTGAGGACCGCTTCGTCGAGGATCACCCAGAGTTCAGGCCGGTTGGCACTGCTGAGGCGTTCCTGCCGCCCCATCCGAAGACTGACCCGCTCCTCCAAGTGCTCCGGTCCGCCAAGGGTTCGGCCCACACTCAGCACCGCCCGCGCGTAATCCTCGGTCTGCAACAGGCCCGGCACCACGTGCGCCGCGTACTGCCAGACGGCCACCGCCCGTTCCGAAAGGGCCATGAACTTCCGTGACCAGTCCGGGAACGCCTCCCGGTACACGTACGGCCACAGCTCGACCAGCAGGTCGTCCGCTCCGAGGGCCGCGTCCAGCGCGCGGGCCAGCTCCAGCGTGGGCTTCGCGCCGGACGCCCGCTCGATCTGGGTGATGCGGGTGCTCACCACATGCGTCCGCTCGCCCAGTTCGGCCTGGGTCAGTCCGGCCGCCGTACGGAGGCGGCGCACCCGCGCGCCGAACAGGGCCGCCATCGACGCGCTGGGGTCGATTCCGTTGGCCAAGGCGTCACTTCCGTTCCTTACGGGTGGAGAAGTAAGGCTGCGTCACCTGGTGAGCGTAGGGCGTCCGGACCACCCTTGGACACGGAACGTGACGACTCGTGTACGACAAGGACGGATGACCGGCCGTGCTGACAGAAACCCCCACGCTCGCCCAGCAGTTCGCCCCGACACCGCGAGGTGCGAGGCGCGCCCGGCGCCTCGCCGTCCGGTGGATGGAGGAGCGGGGCTGGCCGCCCGCGTCGGACGCCTCGTGCGCGGTCGCCCTCGTCGTCGCCGAGCTGGCGGCGAACGCCGTGCTGCACGGCCGGGTCCCGGGACGGGCCTGCGCGCTCCGGCTGGCCCTGGACGCGGCGGCGCACCGCGTACGGATCGAGGTCGCCGACGCCGCCGTAGGGATGCGACCGCCCGCGTCCGCTCCCCCGTCGTGCCCCGAGGGCGAGTCCGGACGGGGGCTCGTCCTCGTGGAGGCCCTGGCGGTGCGCTGGGGGTGGGCGCCCCGGCGGCCCGTGGGCAAGACCGTGTGGGCGGAGGTCTCCGTCGGGCCGGTGAGTATCTGCGCAGGTGCCTGCTCGGGTAGCTGTACTCATGTCTGAACGAGCCGTCCCGGCCACTGTGGTGGTCACACCCACCCGTACCGCCGGCTCGAAGGGCCTTCCGATGCAGACCTCTCCCCGTCTCCGCCTGCCGCGCCTCCTCGTGCTCGGAACCGACAGCCGGCTCGCCCGGGGTTATCTGGCGGTGTTCGGCCTGAGCGTCCCGGTCCTGTTCCTCTTCCCGGAGAGTTCCTTCGCCATGGCCCCGGTGCTGCTCACGGCGCCGCTCTCCCTGTTCGCCATGGTCCTCCCCTTCGGGCCCGGCACCGAGGGAGGCGGGGCGGCCGAGGCGCTGGCCACCGGGTTCTGGGGCGGGTGGCTCCTGCTGTCCGCCCTCGTGAACGCCGCCGCACTGGGCGCCCTCACCAGGAGACCCGGTCCCGCGCCCACCGTCCGTCCCCGCTCCGGAAGGCTGCGCGCCCTGCTCGCGCCCGCCGTGGACAACTGGCTCGCGCGGGGCTACTGCGCCCTCGTCGCGGCGGCGCTGGGCGTCTTCCTGTACGCCGTGCTCCTGTCGCCGGACCCGGGGTTCGCGGCGATCTGGCCCCTCGTGGCCGCGGCCCCGCTCAGCTTCGTCGCCGTACCGGTGTCGCTGCCCGCGGAGTACTCCCCGGTCGCCGGGCTCGGCACGCTGGTCTTCTCCGCCGGGGTGGCACTGGCCGGACTGGTCAACGCGGTGCTGATCGGCCGGCTCGCCCACCGGACGCGGAGCGCGGGGCGCTGAGACGCGGAAGAGCCCGGCATCAGGGCCGGGCTCTCCTCCACCCGCGGCACCGCGCCGCGGGTACGTCCACTGCGACGACCTATTCGTCGTCCTCGGGCTTGTCCGCCTCGTTGATCTCCTGCTCCAGGCCGAGCTGCTCGACGAGCCACTTGTCGAACTCGATGGCGGCCCGCACCCAGCTGACCGTCGACGAGACGAAGTGCTCCAGGCTGACGCCCGTGCCGATCAGCATCTGCGCCTCGCCGATCAGGCGGACGGTGCCGTCGTCGTGCGTGTGGGTGTAGACCTTCGGCCACAGCGTCCGGCGGTTCCAGTCGTCGATCGACTCGAGGAGCGTGGGCTTCTCGTCGATCTGGTGCGGCCGGTCGTAGAACGTCCGCACCGAGAAGACCTGCTGGTCACCCTCGCCGCGGAACATGAAGTACGTACGGAACTGCTCCCACGGCGCCGCGAGGTCACCCTCGTCGTCGACGACGTACTTCAGCTCCATCTGGTCGAGGAGCTGCTTCACGAGGTCCTGATCCGGGATTACGGGGCCGGGCGGTGGCCCGGGCTGCGGCTGCTGGCCCCCGAAGTTCGGAATCGAGGACGGGTCGATGCTCACCGTGATTTTCCCTTCGTACGGATTCCGCCATCCTCCCCCATGCAGGGAGGGGGGTGGCAAGCCCAGACGGGCCTGTCAGCCGTGGGCTGACTCGATCCGGTCACCGGGACGAGTACCCGGTTCGCACCGGGTACCCGCGGCCGCGGTACCGGGGACTCCTCAGAGCGTCTTCCCGGTGGCCGGTCCCACGATCAGGCCGTCGCCGAAGGCGTCCACCCGGACCGTGTCGCCGTCCTTGACCTCGCCGGACAGGATCTCCTTGGCGAGCCGGTCGCCGATGGCCGTCTGGACGAGGCGGCGCAGCGGGCGGGCACCGTACGCCGGGTCGTTGCCCTCGTCGGCGAGCCAGGCCAGGGCCGCGTCGCTGACTTCCAGGGTGAGCCGGCGCTCGGCCAGCCGCTTGGCGAGCCGGTCGATCTGGAGCCGTGCGATCCGGCTCAGCTCGTCCTTGCTCAGCGCCGAGAAGACCACGAGGTCGTCGAGCCGGTTGAGGAACTCGGGCTTGAAGGAGGCGCGGACCACCTCCAGGACCTGCTCCTTCTTCTCCGCCTCACTGGAGATCGGGTCGACCAGGTACTGGCTGCCCAGGTTGGACGTCAGCACCAGGATGGTGTTGCGGAAGTCGACCGTGCGGCCCTGCCCGTCGGTGAGCCGCCCGTCGTCCAGCACCTGGAGCAGGATGTCGAAGACCTCGGGGTGCGCCTTCTCCACCTCGTCCAGCAGGACGACGCTGTACGGCCGCCTGCGCACGGCCTCCGTGAGCTGACCGCCCTCCTCGTAGCCGATGTACCCGGGGGGCGCGCCGACCAGCCGGGCCACGCTGTGCTTCTCGCCGTACTCCGACATGTCGATGCGGACCATGGCCCGCTCGTCGTCGAAGAGGAAGTCGGCGAGTGCCTTGGCCAGCTCGGTCTTGCCGACGCCGGTGGGGCCGAGGAAGAGGAACGAGCCGGTGGGCCGGTCGGGGTCGGCGATGCCGGCCCGGGTGCGGCGCACCGCGTCGGACACGGCCTGCACGGCCTCCCGCTGGCCGATCAGGCGCTTGCCCAGTTCCTCCTCCATGCGCAGCAGCTTCTGCGTCTCGCCCTCCATGAGCCGGCCCGCGGGGATGCCGGTCCAGGCGGCGACGACGTCCGCGATGTCGTCGGAGCCGACCTCCTCCTTGACCATGGTGTCCCGCGCGGCCTCCTCCTCGGCCGCGGAGGCGGCCTCCAGCTCCTTCTCCAGAGCCGGGATCTCGCCGTACAGCAGCTTGGAGGCGGTGTCGAAGTCGCCGTCGCGCTGGGCGCGCTCGGCCTGGCCGCGCACGTCGTCGAGCCGTTCCTTCAGCTCACCGACGCGGTTGAGGGACTGCTTCTCCTTCTCCCAGCGGGCGGTGAGGCCGCGCAGTTCCTCCTCGCGGTCGGCGAGGTCGCGGCGCAGCTTCTCCAGGCGCTCCCGGGAGGCGGGGTCGGTCTCCTTGTCGAGGGCCAGCTCCTCCATGCGCAGCCGGTCCACGGAGCGCTGGAGCTCGTCGATCTCGACCGGCGAGGAGTCGATCTCCATGCGCAGCCGGGACGCTGCCTCGTCGACCAGGTCGATGGCCTTGTCCGGCAGGAAGCGCGAGGTGATGTACCGGTCGGACAGCGTCGCGGCGGCGACCAGCGCGCTGTCGGCGATCTGGACCTTGTGGTGGGCCTCGTAGCGGCCCTTGAGTCCGCGCAGGATGGCGATGGAGTCCTCGACGGAGGGCTCGGCGACCAGCACCTGCTGGAAGCGCCGCTCCAGCGCGGGGTCCTTCTCGATCCGCTCGCGGTACTCGTCGAGCGTGGTGGCGCCGACCATGCGCAGCTCGCCGCGGGCCAGCATCGGCTTGAGCATGTTGCCGGCGTCCATGGCGCTGTCGCCGCCGGCGCCCGCGCCGACGACCGTGTGCAGCTCGTCGATGAAGGTGATGATCTGCCCGTCGGAGTCCTTGATCTCGGCCAGGACCGTCTTCAGGCGCTCCTCGAACTCGCCGCGGTACTTGGCGCCCGCGATCATCGCGCCGAGGTCGAGCGCGACGAGCCGCTTGTTCTTGAGGGACTCGGGCACGTCGCCCTTGACGATGCGCTGGGCGAGCCCTTCGACGACGGCGGTCTTGCCGACGCCCGGCTCGCCGATGAGGACGGGGTTGTTCTTGGTGCGGCGGGACAGCACCTGCACGACCCGGCGGATCTCCTGGTCCCGTCCGATGACAGGGTCGAGCTTGCCCTCGCGGGCGGCGGCGGTGAAGTCGGTGCCGAACTTCTCCAGCGCCTTGTACTGCCCCTCGGGGTCTGCGGTGGTCACGCGGCGGCCTCCCCTGGCCTTCTGGAAGGCGTCCAGCAGCTTCTTCGCGGTCGCGCCCTGGCGGCTGAGCACGTCGGCCGCGGGACCGCCCTTGGTGGCGAGGCCGATGAGCAGGTGCTCGGTGGACAGGTACTCGTCGCCGAGGTCCCTGGCGCGGGCCTGCGCGTCCGCGATCACGGCGAGCAGGTCGCGGTTGGGCTGCGGGGGCGCCACGGTCGAGCCCGTCACGCTGGGCAGGGCGGCGAGCGCCTTCTCGGTGCCGGACCGCACGGCGGCCTGGTCGGCGTCGACGGCGGCGAGCAGATCGGTGATGTTCTCGTTGTCCTGGCCCTCGAGCAGAGCCAGGAGCAGGTGGGCGGGGGTGAGATCCGGGTGCCCCTCGGTCACGGCCAGATTGCTTGCCGCGTTGATCGCGTCCCGGCTCCTGTTGGTCAGCTCGGCGTCCACGTGTCCCTTCTCCTCCTGGCGTCAGCGTCTCCCAGTACTGACAGAGTCAGCGTACACAAACTTGAGTCTATTTAACTCAAGGTGGGCCCGGGACCCGGGTACCCGCTAGGTTCCCGACCATGGCCGCATACCCCCAGGATCCGGGCGCGCCGGACGCGCCGTACCTCTCCTTCTGGCAGGAGAGGCATCTGTGCACACTGACCACGTCCCGTCCGGACGGCAGCCCGCACGTGGTGCCCGTCGGTGTCACATACGAACCCGAGGCCCGGCTGGCTCGGGTGATCACGAACAAGTCCAGCAGGAAGGTGGCCCACGTGCTCGCCGCCGGCGCGGCGGGCGCACGGGTCGCCGTCTGCCAGGTGGACGGCAGGCGCTGGGCGACGCTGGAGGGTGTCGCGCACGTCAGCGGCGCGCCGGAGCGGGTGCGGGAGGCCGAGCGGCGCTACGCCGTCCGGTACGGGCGGACCCCGGCGCCGAACCCGGACCGGGTGGTCATCGAGATCTCGCTGACGCGGGCCATGGGGCACGGCTGAGGCACGGGGCCGGGATGCGGACGCGGACCGGCCGGTTCCAGCCGCGTCGAGGGTCGCCGTAAAGCGGGAAATATCCCGGAAAACTGCAGCGGCGTCACCGTGTTCAGGTCACGGTGACGCCGCTGCGGGGGGAAGCGCCTGAGCGATCTGTTACGACGGGGGAATCGCGTCAGGCACTGCGGGGGGTGGCTGAGATGGTCCTGGGGGCCGGTGCCTCCGGCTCCACGAGACGGTGGTCCCGCTGGTCCAGGTTGACGAAGATCATTCCGTATCGGATGGCGCACCGCACGGGCTGCGGCGCCCCCCGAGGCCGCCGCAGACACCGGTACGCCCGCACGTCCTCGTCCTCGTCGCGTGTGACGACCACCGGTTCGCCGAAGACGGTCACCATCAGGGAGTCACCGGGGTGGGGGATCGCGGTGACCAGGTCGATGAAGTGCCACCCTGAGCGGTAGGCGGTCGCCATCTCCCTGCGGAATGACCTGTCGTCGGGTGGGGTGGTCATGCCGACTCCTGCACACTGCCGCCATTCACACCGATGGCCGGCCAGGAACTGTCCCCGGCGATGACGACAGTCGGGGCCGCACTCGGCCAGCTGCTGTCCGCCCGCGAGTCGCTCTTCGCTTCCGAAAGGCCACTCAGGGCTCCGACGGCCACAACGGCTGAGAAGGCGGCGACAAGAATCGAGCGAAGCATTTTGTTCCGCATAGTCGGCTTCGTCCTCACTTGAAGGTCCCCTCTTCCCCCGTCGAGTAAGACGATGGCTCATTCGGGCACTTCATGGCCACACGATCGGTGCATCATGTTCCTGCATGTTCAGGACCATGGGGGGTGGAGATTTGGCAACGAATCAGACTAAAGCGACACATCCCCATGCGATGACCGAGATGTGCGCTCAAGGCAGCCGTCTCTATGCGAACGCGCTGCGTGCAGGGCGTATCGCCCGCGCCGACGTGGAGTCCGTGCCCTGTTTGATGGAGTTCGCGCTGCTCTACCCGGACCCGGACGACGCGAACTGGCTGATCCCCCTCCCCGCCTCGGTGGCGCTCGCCCAACGGCTCAATCCCATCGAACGGGAGATCGCCGAGCGCCGCCGGCTCTCGGTCGAGCTGACCGAGTCCCTCCAGCCCTTCATGGACCTCAGCACCCAGGTCACCGGGAGCACCCACTCGATCACGGTCCTGGAGGGCGGCGAGCGGATCAACGCCGCCCTCAACCTGGCCACCGCCCAGTGCCAGACCGAGATGCTCACCATCCAGCCGAGCACCCGTATCTCGGAGAGCAGCCTCCTGCAGGGCCTGGAGCGCGACCGGCCGCTCATCGAGCGCGGGGTGCGCATACGGACCCTCTACCAGCACACCGTGCGCTACAACCCCGGCAAGCTGGCCTACGTCGCCCAGCTCTCGGACGGCAAGGTCGAGTACCGCACGATCGACGAGCTCGTCGAGCGCCTGATCATCTGCGACGAGTCGGTCGCCTTCATCCCCACCCGCGACGACCAGCAGGTCGCCCTGGAGCTACGGCACCCCGGCCTCATCCGGTACCTCATCAAGGTCTTCGAGTTCATGTGGAGCCGCGCGGTCCCGCTGACCGAGCACGCCCCCTACGAGACCGCCCCCGACGGCATCACCGACATCCAGCACACCATCGCCAAGCTCCTGGTCGAGGGCCACGTCGACGAGGCCATCGCACGCCGGCTCGGAATGAACGTGCGTACCTGCCGGGCCCACATCGCCAAGCTGGCCACCGCCCTGGGCAGCGGCAGCCGCGCCCAGCTCGGCTACCTCATCGCCCAGTCCGGCATCCTCAACGAGGATCACCGGGCGCCGGGCGGCAGCTGAGCGGCGTCCCGCCCGACGGCGACGCCGAACGGCTGCTGGGCGGGGATCTGGGCCGCGCGTGCCGCCCGGTCCAGGCCGACCTGCGCGATCCGCACGCCGAGCTGCGTACGGCTGGCCGCGCCCAGCGTCTCCGACAGCCGGGCGATGTGCGCCCGGCAGGTGCGCACGCTGATGCCCAGCCGCTCCGCGATCACCGCGTCCTGGTGTCCCTCCGCGAGCAGCGCGGCGATGGACTGCTCCCGGTGCGAGATGCCCTCGAAGCCGGTGTCGGGGATCGGGGCGGTCAGCGGGATCGCCAGCCGCCACAACCGGTCGAACGCCGTCACCAGGTAGTTGATCAGGGCCGGGTGGCGCAGCTCCAGCGCCATCGTGCGGTCGGTGTTCGCCGGGATGAAGGCCACGGTGCGGTCGAAGAGGATCAGCCGGTCGATGACCTCGTCCAGGGTGCGGGCCTCCACCGCGTCGCCCATCAGCTCCAGGTAGTTGAGCAGCCCCTGCCCGTGCCGGGCCACATGCGTGTACAGGTCGCGCATCCGCACCCCCCGGCCGCGCAGCGCCATCGCCCGGTGCAGACCCTCCGTCAGCTCGTGCTCGGGACGGATGCCGCCGGGCTGCACGGTCAGGACCTCACGGGTGCACGCCTGCGTCGCCTCGTCCAGCGCGGCCTGGATGCGCGCGTCGCCGTCGAGGATGCGCAGAGCCGTGCCCTCGGCGCCGGACGCCTGGCTCGGGAGCGGGGCCAGCCCGGCGTACCGCTCGAAGGCCGCGACCGCCGAGCCCATCCGCAGCTGGCTCGCGCTGACCTCCTCGTACATCCCGCGCAGCAGCCGGGTCATGACCTCCTGCGGGGAGGTCGGCACCAGCCAGTCCATGTCGTCGGGGTCCGGGTGCAGCAGGGCCAGCTCCAGCAGGCAGGGCACCGGCCCTGCGTCCTGGCGGGAGACCCTTCCGCGGCGTACGGCCCGGGAGTACACGCGGTCCCCGGCCTCGCACAGGCGGTCGGCGCCATGGGGATGCCCCTGCTCCCCGTGCCCGGCCATCGCTCCATCCACCCCCGGTCCTCGCCTCGCGCACCGGTACTGCGCCCGGCCCCGCGGGCCTGAGGTTCGCTCGCGCTTCCGCAGCGCAACTATGCGCGGACGGGCCGTGGTCCGCAACACGGCTCTTGCCGCGCGCCGGGCCACAACATCCGGTTGTATCCCGGTATTTCCGTCCCTCAGGGGCGCCGGGCTGCAACAAGCTGATGGGGGCTTTTCGGCCCTGTCGCCCGCGCCCCGGCCGATTTCCGGCCACGGGTTCGCACCACGCAAGAGCCGCCGGGGCGTCCTGCCCCGGCGGCTCCGGTGGATCGGTCGTCGGGCGGCTACTTGCCGAGCCCGGCCTGCTGGCACGCGGCCTTGTACTTGGCCGTGCAGATCTCGGACAGCTTGTAGATGCCGTCGGCCAGGACCGTCTTGTCGATGTTCGCCTTGGTCAGGGCGGCCACCGGGACCAGCAGGGATGGGATGTCCTGGTGGGTGGGGCTGTCGACCTGGTCCTGGGTGAGGGAGTCGAACTGGATGTCCTTGCCCTGGACCTTGGCGACGGCCATCTCGGCGGCGCTCTCGGCCTCGTGCGGGTAGGACTTGTAGACGCTCATGTACTGCTCGCCGCTCAGGATGCGCTGCACGGCGTCCAGTTCGGCGTCCTGGCCGGTGATGGGCGGCAGCTTGGTCACGCCCGCGGCCTCCATGGCCTTGATGACGCCGGCGGCCATGCCGTCGTTGGCGGAGTAGACACCCTTGATGTTGCTGACGCCTATCTCGTTGATCGCCTCGGTCATGTTGGCCTGGGCGTTCTCCGGCTTCCAGTCCTTGGTGTCGTACGACTTGGCGATGTCCACCGTGCCCTTGAGCTCGGAGAGCGCGCCCGACTTGAACTGCTTGGCGTTCGGGTCGGTGAGCGACCCGTTCATCATCACGATCTTGTCGGAGGAGTCGACCTCCCCCATGGCCTCCAGCAGCGAGCGGCCCTGCACCTCGCCGACCAGCTCGTTGTCGAAGGAGACGTAGGCGTCGATGGGGCCCTCGGCGAGGCGGTCGTAGGCGATGACGGGGATACCGGCGTCCTTGGCCGCCTGCACACCGCTCGCGATGGCGTGGGAGTCCACGGCGTCCAGCAGGATGACGTCGACCTGGTCGTCGACCATCTGCTGGAGCTGGTCCGCCTGCTTCTTCGCGTCCGCGTCGGCGTTGCGGTAGACGACCTTGCCCTGCTTGCTGGTGAGGCTCTCGACCTTGTCCCTGATGATGGGGTAGTCGAACTTGTCGTAGCGGGTGTTCGCGGTCTCCGGCAGCAGCAGGCCCACGGTGACGTCGTTGCCCTTGGTCGGGCTCGCCCCACTACTGTCCCCCGCGACCCCCAGTCCCCCGCACGCACCCAGCGCGAGGGTCATCGTGGAAGCGGCGGCCACGGCAGTGGCGGTACGGCGCAGAGAGCGCAAGGGACGCATAGGGAAGCTCACTTCTGGTGCCTTCGGGACACGGGCGCGCCATTGCGGCCCAATGTCTGAAAAGACAACGCGCCGACGCCCCCCAGCGTCAAGCGGAACCACTTAACGAGTGCGCAACACTACGCTCCGTCGATCATGTAAAGACATTGCGGAACTTCCCAGATCACCAGTTACACCCCCTCCACCGAACCTCACACGAGGACGGGCGGACGACATAGCGGAATCCGTACAACCAACCCCGTTCGTGATGAGTCCCGTTCAGGACGGCTCGCACCGCCGTCCCGTACTCGACCAGAGGAACGAATGAACCCAGCCAGACGCGCGACCACCGCCGCCGCGACGACGGTCGCGCTCGCCACCGCGAGCACCCTGCTCACCACGGCCACCCCCGCGTCGGCCGCGGTGTCCTGCACCTCGCCGGTCTTCACACGGCAGTTCTTCGCGAACACCACCTTCTCCGGCACACCGAAGAAGACCGACTGCGACAGCGCCATCGACCAGAGCTGGTCCGGCGCCCCCCTCACCGGACTGCCCAAGGACAACTTCGCTGTCCGATGGAGCGTCACCCGCGACTTCGGCTCAGGCGGCCCCTTCACCCTCACCGCCTCCGGACTCGACGGCATCCGCGTCCACCTCGACGGCACTCGCAAGATCGACCTGTGGAAGAACACCTCCACCACCGTCTCCAAAACCCTCAACCTCACCATCCCGCCCGGCAAACACACCCTGCGCGTCGACTACGTCAACTGGACCGGCAGCGCCAAGGTCAAGTTCACCTACACCCCCCGCACCACCGCCACCGTCGACCAGACGAAACCCCTCGCCCCCACCGGCGCCCAAGCCGTCTACGACACCACCACCGGCAAAGCCCACCTCACCTGGACCCCCAACAAGGAGATGGACCTCGCCGGCTACCGCGTCTACCGCCGCCTGAAGGGCGCCTCGTTCGGCACCACGCCCCTCGCGACGACCACGTCCACCTCGTACACCGACACCACCCTCCCGAAGACGGGCGCGACGTACTACTACGAGGTCCGCGCCGCCGACAAGGCGGGCAACGAGGGCACCGGCACCACGGACCAGCCGGTGACGACCGTCGACCGGACCGCGCCCGCCGCGCCCACCGGGCTGACCACCGCGTCCGAGGAGAGCGGGCTGCGGGTCGGCTGGAAGGCCGCCGACGGGGCCACCTCGTACCGGGTCTACCGGTCCGCGAGCGCGGACGGCACGTACACCGGCGTCGGCACCACCGCCCAGGTCTCCTGGCTCGACACCAGCGCCGTCGAGGGCACCACGTACCACTACCGGGTCACCTCGATGGACGCCGCCGGCAACGAGTCGGCCCGCTCGTCCTCCGTCAGCGGCCGGCGCCGCGACGACACCCCGCCGTCTCTGGTCACCGGGGTCACCGCCACGCCGACCGAGTACGGCTTCGAGGTGCGCTGGGACGCCAATCCGACCCCCGACCTCCAGAGCTACGTCGTGCGCCGGGGCGAACTGTGGGGCGACGAGGAGGAGCAGATGTGCTCCCTCTACCCGGGGTACTACGTGTCCGCCGACACGACGTCGTACGCGTACACCACGCTCCCCGACGGCGAGGAGTCCTGCTTCATCGTCGACGCGGTCGACGACGCCGGCAACTCCGCCTTCCAGCGGACCGGCGACGCCCAGATCGTGGTGGCGACGGAGCTGGACACCACACCGTCCGTCGAGACACCCGAGGGCTCCCCGCTCACCCTGGAGGCGGCCGGCGCCGAGGGCGACGAGGGCAACCGGCTCACCTGGTACGGCCTCGGCGAGGACGCCCCCGAACAGGCGGCCGGCTACCGCGTCTACCGCTGGAACCCCGGCACCTCGGCCTACGAGCGGATCGCCGACGCCGAACCGGGCGCCACGGAGTACGTCGACACCGGTGCCGCGCGCGGCACCACGTCGTACTACTGGGTCACCGCCGTCGCCGCCGACGGCACGGAGTCCCGCCCCACGGGCGACTACGCCATCACGGCCCCTGCCCGATGACCGCCCGAGAACGGATCGAACAAAACCCATGAGCCCAGCCGGACGCGCGTCCGCGGTGACCGCCACCGCCGTCGTGCTCTCCACCGCCGGCGGGGCCTTCTCGTACGTCACCGTCACCGAGCCCGACAGCCGACCCGAGGACGAGTGACGCCGTACCGCACACGAAAGGG
Source organism: Streptomyces sp. NPDC056628 (assembly GCF_042792555.1). Classification (NCBI taxonomy): domain Bacteria; kingdom Bacillati; phylum Actinomycetota; class Actinomycetes; order Kitasatosporales; family Streptomycetaceae; genus Streptomyces; species Streptomyces sp. NPDC056628. Next base: position 311,650 of record NZ_JBHTWG010000004.1, on the reverse strand, counting down.
GCCCGGAGACGATCTCCGGGCCCCTTTCGTGTGCGGTACGCGTGTCCTAGTCCTTGGCCCGTTTCGGGCGCCAGACGACCAGGGCGCTGGTCTGCTGGACCTCCTGGTACGGGACCAGGTCGCGGCGGTAGGAGGCGTGCACCGCCGCCTCGCGCTGGCGCATCGTCGCCGCCGCGCCGTCCAGGGCCGCCTGCAGTTCGGCGACGCGGGACTGGAGCGCGGCGACTTGGTTCTCCAGTTCGATGATGCGTTTGATGCCGGCCAGGTTGATGCCCTCGTCCTGCGACAACTCCTGCACCTGGCGGAGCAGTTCGATGTCGCGGGCCGAGTAGCGCCGACCCCGCCCGGGCGTGCGGTCCGGGGAGACCAGGCCGAGGCGGTCGTACTGACGGAGGGTCTGCGGGTGCAGGCCGGACAGCTGGGCCGCCACCGAGATGACATAGACCGGGGTTTCCTCGGTCAGTTCATACGGGTTGCGCCGACGACCGTCCATCTGACTCATGCTCCCTTCGCGGCCTGGAACAGCTCCGCCCGCGGGTCCTCGCCCGCGGTCGCCTCGCGATACGCCTCCAGCACTTCACGAGCCTTCCCCGTCACGTCCTTCGGGACACTCACCTCGACGGTGACCAGGAGGTCCCCGCGGGTGCCGTCCTTGCGGACCGCGCCCTTGCCCCGCGCCCGCATGGTGCGGCCGTTGGGCGTGCCGGGCGGCAGTTTCAGGGTCACGGCGGGACCGCCCAGGGTCGGGACCCTGACCTCCCCGCCGAGCGCCGCCTCGGCGAAGGTCACGGGGACGGTCACCGTCAGGTTGTCGTCCTTGCGCCCGAAGACCGGGTGCGCGTCGACGTGCACGGTGACGTACAGGTCACCGGCGGGGCCGCCCCGCTCGCCGGGGGCACCCTTGCCGCGCAGCCGGATGCGCTGCCCGTCGGACACCCCGGCGGGGATGCGGACCTGCATCGTCCGGGACGACTTGGCCCGGCCGCTGCCCTTGCACTCGGCGCAGGGGTGCTCGGCGATGAGGCCGCGGCCCTTGCAGTCCGGGCACGGGTCGGTCAGCGAGAAGCCGCCGCCCGAGCCGCGGGCCACCTGGCCGGTGCCGACACAGGTCGGGCACACGCGCGGTGTGCCGTTCTTGTCGCCGGTGCCCGCGCACGCCTTGCACGGTGACTGGGAGGACATCCGCAGGGGGACCGTCGCGCCCTCGATCGCCTCGGTGAAGCTGAGGCTGACCTCGGTGTCGATGTCCTGGCCGCGCCGCGGCTGGGTCCGGGTCGTGCCCGTGCCGCCGCGGTTGAACAGGCCCCCGAAGACGTCACCCAGCCCGCCGCCGAAGCCGCCGGCTCCGCCCTGGCCGCCCTGGGCGCCTCCGAAGAGGTCGCCCAGGTCGAAGTTGAAGGAGCCGCCCGCGCCGCCCGGACCGGGGCGGAAGCCGCCGTTGCCGAACAGGGTGCGGGCCTCGTCGTACTCCTTGCGCTTCTTGGGGTCGCCGAGGACGTCGTTCGCCTCGGAGATCTCCTTGAACCGCTCTTCCGCCTTGGCGTTGCCCTTGTTGGCGTCCGGGTGGAACTCGCGGGCGAGCTTCCGGTACGCCTTCTTGATCTCGGCCTCGGTGGCGTCCTTGGGGACGCCGAGGACCTTGTAGTAGTCCTTCTCGATGAAGTCCTTGGTGCTCATCCTCGACGTCCCTCCTTCCTCATCGGTTCAACGTCAGCCCTCGTCCGGGCCACCGTTCTCCTTGTCGTCGGCCGCCTCGGCGGACTCCTCCTTGACGGTCTGCGCGCCCGGCTGGGGCTCGGCGACGGCCACCCGCGCGGGGCGGATGGTGCGCTCCCCGATGCGGTACCCCGGCTGGAGGATCGCGACGCAGGTCGTCTCGGTGACGTCCGGCGCGTAGCTGTGCATCAGCGCCTCGTGGATCGTCGGGTCGAAGGGCTCGCCCTCCTTGCCGAACTGCTGGAGGCCCATCTTCGCCGCGACGGTCTCCAGCGACTCCGCGACGGACTTGAATCCGCCGACGAGTTCGCCGTGCTCCCGCGCGCGGCCGATGTCGTCGAGCACGGGCAGGAGTTCGGTCAGGAGGTTCGCGATGGCGATCTCCTTGACCGTGATCCGGTCCCGCTCCACGCGGCGGCGGTAGTTCTGGTACTCGGCCTGGAGGCGCTGGAGGTCCGCGGTGCGCTCGCCGAGCGCGGTGCGCACCTGGTCCAGCTGGGCCACCAGACCCGGGTCTGCGTGTCCGTCCCCGGCCGGGGCCGTCCCCTCCTGGGGGGCGGCCTTCGGCTCGGCGTCGTCAGGGGTGGCGCCGGAGGGGACGTCGGGCTTCTCCTCGAAGCCCGGGGTCTCCTCCGTCATTACGCGGCACCGTCCTTGCGCTCGTCGTCCACGATCTCGGCGTCCACCACGTCGTCGTCGGCGGCCTTGGCGCCACCGGCCTCGGCACCCTCGGCGCCGGCACCGGCGCCCTGGGCGTCGGCGTACATGGCCTGGCCGACCTTCTGGGAGACCGCGGCGACCTTCTCGGTGGCCGTACGGATCTCGGTGGTGTCCTCGCCCTTGAGCGCGGTCTTCAGCTCCTCGACGGCGGACTCGACCTCGGTCTTGACGTCACCGGGGACCTTGTCCTCGTTGTCCTTGAGGAACTTCTCCGTCTGGTAGACGAGCTGCTCGCCCTGGTTGCGCGTCTCGGCGGCCTCGCGGCGGGCGTGGTCCTCCTCCGCGTACTTCTCGGCCTCTTCGCGCATCCGGTTGACCTCGTCCTTCGGCAGCGAGGAGCCACCGGTGACGGTCATCTTCTGCTCCTTGCCCGTGCCCAGGTCCTTCGCGGTCACGTGCATGATGCCGTTGGCGTCGATGTCGAAGGCGACCTCGATCTGCGGGACACCGCGCGGGGCCGGCGGCAGACCCGTCAGCTCGAACATCCCGAGCTTCTTGTTGTACGCCGCGATCTCGCGCTCGCCCTGGTAGACCTGGATCTGCACGGACGGCTGGTTGTCCTCGGCCGTCGTGAAGATCTCGGACCGCTTGGTCGGGATCGTGGTGTTGCGCTCGATGAGCTTGGTCATGATGCCGCCCTTGGTCTCGATACCGAGGGACAGCGGAGTCACGTCGAGGAGCAGGACGTCCTTGACCTCACCCTTGAGGACACCGGCCTGGAGGGCGGCGCCGATGGCGACGACCTCGTCCGGGTTGACGCCCTTGTTGGCGTCCTTACCGCCGGTCAGCTCGCGCACGAGCTCGGCGACGGCGGGCATACGGGTGGAGCCACCGACGAGGACGACGTGGTCGATCTCGTTGATGGAGACGCCGGCGTCCTTCATGACGTTGAAGAACGGGGTCTTGCAGCGCTCCAGGAGGTCCGCGGTCAGCTGCTGGAACTGAGCCCGGGTGAGCTTCTCGTCCAGGTGCAGCGGGCCTTCGGCGGAGGCGGTGATGTAGGGCAGGTTGATCGAGGTCTCGGTGGACGAGGACAGCTCGATCTTGGCCTTCTCCGCCGCCTCGCGCAGGCGCTGGAGGGCCATCTTGTCCTTGGACAGGTCCACGCCGTGACCGGACTGGAACTGCTTGACCAGGTAGTCGACGACGCGCTGGTCCCAGTCGTCACCACCGAGGTGGTTGTCACCGTTGGTGGCCTTCACCTCGACGACGCCGTCACCGATCTCCAGGAGGGACACGTCGAAGGTGCCGCCACCGAGGTCGAAGACGAGGATCGTCTGGTCGTCCTTGTCGAGGCCGTACGCGAGCGCGGCCGCGGTGGGCTCGTTGACGATGCGCAGGACGTTCAGACCGGCGATCTCGCCGGCCTCCTTCGTCGCCTGGCGCTCGGAGTCGTTGAAGTAGGCCGGGACGGTGATGACCGCGTCCGTGACCTTCTCGCCCAGGTAGGACTCCGCGTCGCGCTTCAGCTTCTGAAGGATGAAGGCGGAGATCTGCTGGGGGTTGAAGGGCTTCCCGTCGAGCTCCATCTTCCAGTCGGTGCCCATGTGGCGCTTCACGGACCGAATGGTCCGGTCCACGTTGGTGACCGCCTGCCGCTTGGCGACCTCGCCGACCAGCACCTCGCCGTTCTTGGCGAAGGCGACGACGGACGGCGTGGTCCTGGCGCCCTCGGCGTTGGTGATGACGGTGGGCTCGCCGCCCTCCAGAACGCTGACGACGGAGTTAGTCGTGCCCAGGTCGATGCCGACCGCACGTGCCATGGTTGATTCCTCCAGCTGACTTGAGTGGAACGGACTCAAGTGTGCATGACGGCTCGCAACGGGTCAACAGAGCTGAGTCGCCCTCACTCAAGTCTTATCCGTTCCTTACACGCAACGGGGCTCCTACCTGCGGCGATTCCATACGCCGGGACGCGCGGACGGAGTCCTGCACCGGTACGCGCGGTTGACGCCTGGGGCCGTAGGGCTTGATGTGCAGCAGGCCGAGGACGACGAGGGCCGACCCCGCCCCCACCCACCACACGGCCGTCCCGCCGAGCCGCCCCAGGTGCACCAGGACTCCGACGACCACCCCGGGCAGGGCGGCGGCGCCCAGCGCGACGGTCGTGCCCTGCGGGGTGAGCCCGGCCCGGCGCAGCCGGTGCGCCAGATGGTCCGGCGCGCCCCGCAGCAGCGGCCGTCCGGCCAGCCGGCGGGAGACGGCGACCAGGGCCACGTCGGTGACGGCGAGCGCGGAGAGGGAGTACAGGAGCCCGGCGCTGACGGCCGGGTCGTGCCCGGCCCGGGTCATCACCGCCGACGAGGCCAGCACGAACCCGACGAACAGCGAGCCGGTCGCTCCGAGCCCGATCCGCGCGGGATGCCAGTTCGGCAGCAGGAAGCCGGTCAGGGCGGCGGCCAGCACGCTCAGCAGCACCGCCAGTTCGTCCATCACCTCGGCCGCCGCGCAGACGCCGACCCCGAAGGCGCTGAGCACGCCGACCGTGCCGGCCAGCGCGTCCGCGTGGTCCAGCGCCTTGAAGGCGACGGCGACCAGGACGATCCAGGCGACGGCCGGCACCGCCATCAGGAACCCCGTGTCGCCGTACGGCACCACACAGGCCGCCGCGACGGCCGTGCCGCCGACCAGGAACCGCGCCTTGACCCGCCGTACGTCGGCGACGAGCCCGAGCAGGGCGACGGCGCCCGCGGCGACCAGCAGGCGCATGGTCTCGGAGCCCAGCGGGGCGTACCCGGTCCACTCACCGGCGGCGGCGACCAGGCAGGTCACCAGGGCCACCGCCACCCCGCCGAGCAGCGGCAGCGGACGCTGCCGGCGCCGGTCGAGAATGCCGAACCGCAGAGCGGGCAGACGGAGCAGCGCCGCCAGCAGGGCGGTGACCAGCAGGGCGGTGGTGGCGGCGGTGATCCCGTAGAGCACGGAGACAGAATAGGGCCGTATATACCATTTCGGGATGAATAACACGATCGGTTCTTAAGGCAAGCCTCAGCGACCCAGATCACCCCGCCCCTGGCTACAGTGCGAAGGAGGATGCGGGTAGTCTCAGAGGACTGCATAAGTTACCGCTTAGTAATGTCGCCAGTCATGTCGAGGGACCCCCTCGAACCACCCCCTCGCAGGCCCGAGGAGCCCCGAAATGCAACTCGCCGCGATCATCGTGTCGCTGGTGCTGACCGTGGTCGGCGTTGCGCTGCTCGCACGCGCCATCGGCCAGTTCGTCCGGTACTTCAAGCTCGGCCAGCCGGTGCCGGCCGGCAGCCGTACCGACAACCCCTACGCGCGCAGTGTCACGCTCCTGCGGGAGTTCCTCGGCCACACCCGGATGAACCGCTGGGGCATCGTCGGCGTCGCCCACTGGTTCGTGGCGGTCGGCTTCCTGACGCTCCCGCCCACCCTCGCCCAGGCGTTCGGGCAGCTCTTCCAGGCGGACTGGACGCTGCCCGTCATCGGCACCTGGCTGCCGTTCGAGATGTACATCGAGTTCATCGGCCTGATGACGATCCTCGGCATCGCCGTGCTCATCGCGATCCGGCTGCTGAGCCTGCCGTCCCGTCCGGAACGCAAGTCCCGCTTCGCCGGCTCCAAGGCGGGTCAGGCGTACTTCGTCGAGTACGTCATCCTCACCATCGGCCTCGCCATCTACGTGCTGCGGGGCCTGGAGGGCGCGCTGCACCACGTCGACGGCTACGAGGCCGGGTACTTCGCCTCGTACCCGCTGGTGCTCGCCTTCAAGGGCCTGAGCGTCACCGCGCTGCAGAACCTCGTCTACTTCGTCGCGATGATCAAGGTCGGCACGTCCTTCGTGTGGATGATCGTCGTCTCGCTGAACACCAACATGGGTGTCGCCTGGCACCGCTTCCTGGCGTTCCCGAACATCTGGTTCAAGCGCAACGCCAACGGTGAGACCGCGCTCGGCGCCCTGCCCGCGATGACGTCCGGCGGCAAGCCGATCGACTTCGGCGACCCGGGCGAGGACGACGTCTTCGGTGTCTCCCAGGTCGAGCAGTTCTCCTGGAAGGGCCTGCTGGACTTCTCCACCTGCACCGAGTGCGGCCGCTGCCAGTCGCAGTGCCCCGCCTGGAACACGGGCAAGCCGCTCTCCCCGAAGCTGCTGATCATGTCGCTGCGCGACCACGCGCACGCCAAGGCGCCCTACCTGCTCGCCGGCGGCGGCAAGACCATGGAGGGCGAGGAGAAGGCGTCCGAGGAGCAGCTGAAGGACGTCCCCGCCGCCGCCCTCGCGGAGGCCGAGCGCCCGCTGATCGGCACCGCCGAGGAGAACGGCGTCATCGACCCGGACGTCCTGTGGTCCTGCACCACCTGCGGCGCCTGCGTCGAGCAGTGCCCGGTCGACATCGAGCACATCGACCACATCGTCGACATGCGCCGCTACCAGGTGATGATCGAGTCCGCGTTCCCGTCCGAGGCGGGCACGATGCTCAAGAACCTGGAGAAGAAGGGCAACCCCTGGGGTCTGGCGAAGAAGCAGCGCCTGGAGTGGCTGAAGGAAGTCGACTTCGAGGTGCCGGTCGTCGGCAAGGACATCGAGGACCTCGCCGAGGTCGAGTACCTGTACTGGGTCGGCTGCGCCGGCGCCCTGGAGGACCGGGCCAAGAAGACCACCAAGGCCTTCGCCGAGCTGCTGCACATCGCGGGCGTCAAGTTCGCGATCATGGGCGGCGACGAGAAGTGCACCGGTGACTCCGCCCGCCGCCTCGGCAACGAGCCCCTGTTCCAGGAGCTCGGCATGGAGAACGTCATGGCCCTGAACATGGCGTTCGGCGAGGAGATGGACGACGAGGGCCACGTGACGCCCGAGTCGAAGAAGCCGAAGTCGGCGAAGAAGATCGTCGCCACCTGCCCGCACTGCCTCAACACGATCGGCAACGAGTACCCGCAGATCGGCGGCGACTACGAGGTCATCCACCACACCCAGCTGCTCCAGCACCTGGTGGACGAGGGCAAGCTGATCCCGGTCACCCCGGTCGAGGGCATCATCACCTACCACGACCCGTGCTACCTGGGCCGGCACAACAAGATCTACGCGCCGCCGCGCGAGATCATCGCCAGCGTCCCCGGTCTGCGCAACGAGGAGATGCACCGCCACAAGGAGCGCGGCTTCTGCTGCGGCGCCGGTGGTGCCCGGATGTGGATGGAGGAGCGGATCGGCAAGCGCATCAACAACGAGCGCGTCGACGAGGCCCTCTCCACCAACCCGGACATCGTCTCCACCGCGTGCCCGTTCTGCCTCGTCATGCTGACCGACTCGGTCAACGGCAAGAAGAACGACGGCAAGGCCAAGGAGTCCATCCAGGTCGTCGACGTCGCCCAGCTGCTGCTGGACTCGGTCAGGACGCCGGCGGCGGACGACGAGCCGCCCGCGGGCGAGGCCGGAGCCGAGAACGAGCCGGAGCCGGCCCCGGCGAAGTAGCCGCTTCCCGGGCCGCACGACGAAGCCCCCTGGACCCGTACGGGACAGGGGGCTTCGTCGTGGGGCAGGCTGGAGGACGGCACCTGATCGAAAGGAACCGTCGCGTGATCATCTTCGGCACCAAGGGCTACCTCTACCAGCTCGCGATACTGACGCTGGTGTGCGGCCAGTGCGGCAACCCCTCGGCCCACACCCTGCGGAAACGCGTCACGAAGTTCACGCTGTTCTTCGTGCCGCTGTTCCCCGTCTCGACCAGGTTCGCGACGCAGTGCACGTTCTGCGGCGCGGAGCGGAAGGTCACCGGGGAGCAGGCCGACCAGCTCCTGGCGCAGGCCACTCCCGGGGGCCCCGGTCAGCAGGCGTACGGGCAGCCGCAGCAGCCGTACCGGCCCTGACCTCCGGGACCCCCGGCGGCGGCCTACTGCTTCGGCTGCTTCTGGGCGCCCACCGCGTCGGCGGCGTGCCGCGGGCCGGGACGGGACGAGAACTGCCCGATGAGTTCGCGGAAGCAGACCAGGGCGGTGATCGGCGGGATGCCCACGACCACCATCGCGAGCAGCGAGTGCGCCGACTGCCCGATGCACAGCGCCACGGCGGTGCCGGAGGCGATCAGCATGACGGCCCAGGACTTGCGGGCGGTCCGGCGCTGGACCGACGCCCGCAGGATGGACAGCCCCGCCAGCAGCCACGGGCCGTAGACCGTCAGCGGCCACCAGTGGGCCAGCTTGGGCGCCACCACGAGCAGCGCGATCGTCCGCAACTGGTCGTACGAGTACGAGATGGACCAGGTGAGCATCGTCACCGCGCACAGGGTGATGAGGGTGACCAGGATCGAGACGGTGAGCACCTTCGGGTTCCTGGTGAGCGAATGCGCGCCGGGCTGGGGCCGCTTGCGGTGCACGGGGCGGGGCACGGGCCGGCGGTCGGCCTCCCGCCGGGGCGGGGCGGGATCCGGGGCACGGGCGGCGCCCAGCATCTGGGCCAGCTCCTCGTCCAGGTCCCAGGCCTCCGGCGTCATGCCCGCGTCCGACTGCTGCCAGAGGTTCTGCATGTCGAGCTGCTGCGTGTAATGAGGCGGCTCGCCTACTGGTTCATAATCGGTCCTCATTTTCTACGACCCCTCCCCTTCGCGCGCCGCTCGCAGATATTCACGCTCCATCCGGCCGATGGCTCTCAGGAAGTCGTCGAGCAGATCAGAGCAATAGGTGATGCTCTCCGCAGTGATCTGATCAGCTGCCTGACGCGAGCGACGCGCGCACTCCTCAGCTGCGTGTTTCTCCTGCCAAGTCACGCCCACCTAACGAGCGCCGTGCAGGGCTGGATGTCTGGCATTCGGGGGAATATGCGTCAACGGTGATGATATGGAATATCCATGAGCGCCACCGTCCCATGACATTCCGAATATGTACTCCGGCACTTTTCCTTCGCGGATCTTGGCCGAATTCCACACAGCACGGGCGGCGCGGCGCGGGGCCGCAGCTCGTCGGCCGCTGTCCCGGCGAGGTCGTGCACGCCGAGCTCGATCAGGCGCTCGGCCTGCGCGGCGAGCGGCGCAAGGGCGGTGACGGCGGCGGGGGACGAGGTGTCGGGCACGGCTGTCCTCTGGGTGCGCTGCGGGGGGGCCTGGGGTCGACGCAGGCTTCCGCACAGGCGTTCCCGTGCGTGCGGGGCGGTGCGCGACTCGGGCGTATTCAAGCCACATCCGCCCATCCCGCCACCCCGTCCGGACCCGGGGCTGTCGCCGCTTCTCGAACGCGTGCATCATTACCCAGTTGTTGTCCCTGGTACTGACGAGGTGAGCGGTGCGCACGCGACGAAGCGGGATGTGTACGGCGGCCCTGACCGGCACCCTCGCCACGCTGACGGCCCTGGCCCTGACGGCCTGCGGCCCCACCGCCCACGACGACGCCAAGGCCGCTCCCACCCCGCTCCGGGTCGCCGACGCCCCCGCCGAGCTCCCGGTGCCGCACGGCAAGGGCAGTGAGGTCCCCGACGACTTCAACGGGGACGGGCACCGCGACCTCGTCGTCAACGACCTGGCGAAGACGCAGGCGCACACGGACGACGCCGGCATCGGCATCGTCTACGGCGGCGCCCGCGGACTCACGCCCGGCGCCCGGCAGTTGCTCGACCCCCGGCGGCACGCGGCCGCCACCGACGGCCGGCAGCCCGCCGTCTTCGACGCCGAGGCGACCTGCGACCTCGACGACGACGGCTTCACCGACCTGGTGGTCTCCACCGACCCGCCGTTCGACGGCCAGGGCCGGCCGCCGGTCCCGCTCCAGATCCTCTTCGGCTCCCCCGGCGGCCTGACCGGCAAGGGGGTCAAGCTGACGATCCCCGACGCCGCCCGCTTCGGCAACGACTGGCCGGACCAGCCGGTGTGCGGCGACTTCGACGGCGACGACGCCCAGGACCTGGTGGTGCACGCCTCGGACGGCCGGCTGAGCTTCCTGCGCGGCCCCTTCGACCGCGACGGCGCCCCCCGCGCGGCCGGCGCCCCCGTCCCGTCACCGGGCAACCTGCCCACGGGACCGGCCGCCGACGTCGACGGCGACGGGTACGACGACCTCGTGGTGCGCACGGCGGAGGGCTCCGGCACCTCGGCGGTGGTCCTCGGCGGCCCGGACGGCCCGACCCGCACGGGGGTCACCCTGCCCGCCGGGATCGACCTCGCCCTCGGCTCGTTCGGCCGGGGCAAGGCCCTGGACGCGGCCGTCGGCGCGATGGGCAAAACGTCTCTGCGCTACGACCTGCCGGCCGCTGCGGCACGGGCGACGCTCGACAGCGCCGGCTCGATGCTGGACGCCGCCGACTTCGACGGCGACGGACTGAGCGAACTGCTCTCCAGCGGCTCGCGGTTGCGCGTCTTCCGGGGCCGCGCGGGCGGCCTCGGCACCACCGGCATGGTCACCGTGCAGCCACCGGCCCACGGCACCACCCGCGTCCTGTCCACCGGCGACTTCGACGGCGACGGCCGGGCGGATCTGGTCGTGCGGACGTACGTCGGCGAGACCAAGGACACGGTGGCCGTGTACCCGGGCCGGCCCGCGAAGCAGGGCCTGCTGGCGGCCGAGCCGTCGGTGACGTTCTCCAGCACGGAGTTCCTGGTGCCCTAGGTCGTCTCCCCCGCCCGCTCCGCCGTCCGGCCGAGGAGCCGGGTCATGGCCTCGGCGGCCCGTACGGCCGCGTCCCCGCAGCAGTTGTTGAACAGCACGTGCAGGGCGTCGACCCGGCCGGCCAGCCCCTCCAGCCGGGGCAGCCACTCGCGCAGTTCGTCCTCGTCGTAGCAGTGCCGGAAGCGCTCCTCCTTGCTGCCCGTCCCCCAGTGCGCGCTGCGGCCGTGGAACCGCACGACCGAGAGGCGGGGCGAGGTGACCGGGGCGACCGGCGGCACGGAGGCGGGCAGCGTCTGCGTCATGTCCACCGCGACCGCCGCCATCCCGTGCCGGGTGAGCAACGCCCGCGTGACCTCCGCCTGTTCACCCCGCCACCACGCCGGATGCCGGAACTCCACGCTCAGCGGCCACCCCCGCGTCCGCCGCGCGGTCTGCTCCAGGAACGTCTCCGCCCGCGCGCCGGGCCGGAACCACGGCGGGAACTGGAACAGCACGGCGCCCAGCCGCCCGGCCCGCCGCAGCGGCGCGATGCCCGCCGTGAACCGCGCCCACACCTCGTCCAGGATGCGCGGGTCCCGCGCGTCGGCCGGCCACCCCCGCGGCATCAGGGCCGGCCGGGTCGGATGCCCGGTCAGCAGGGAGAACGCCTTCACGTCGAACACGAAGCCGTCCGGCGTCCGCTCCGCCCACAGCGCGCTGTTCCGCTCACCGGGCAGCGCGTAGTACGTCGCGTCGACCTCGACCACCGGGAAGCGCTCGGCGTAGTGCCGCAACCGCCCCTCGGCGTCCCGCCGCCCCACCGGGTACCAGCCGCTGCCGACCAGCGCCCGGTCCGTCCACGAACACGTGCCCACCCTGATGTCGCCCATGGGACGGCGGTTACCCGGACGTCCGGCGGCCAGACGTGCGCGCCCGCCGTCTGCGGATGTGGCCTCCGGGGCCCGCGCGTAATCTGGTCCGGGTACATCCGGCGCGCCTGTAGGCGCGCAGTCGCAGATCACGCGTGTGCCCCCACCCATCCGAACGGCTGAGGCACGCCCGGACGAGCGGAGGATCAACCATGGGTACGGTCACCACCGACGACGGCACCACGATCTTCTACAAGGACTGGGGTCCACGCGACGGCAAGCCGATCGTCTTCCACCACGGCTGGCCGTTGAGCGCCGACGACTGGGACAACCAGATGCTGTTCTTCCTGTCGCACGGCTACCGGGTCATCGCCCACGACCGGCGCGGCCACGGACGGTCGTCCCAGAGCGCCGGCGGCCACGAGATGGACACCTACGCGGCCGACGTCGCCGCCCTCACCGATGCGCTCGACCTGCGGGACGCGGTCCACATCGGCCACTCCACGGGCGGTGGCGAGGTCGCCCGCTACGTCGCCCGCGCCAAGCCCGGCCGGGTCTCCAAGGCCGTGCTGGCGGGCGCCGTGCCGCCCATCATGATCAAGTCGGAGAGCAACCCCGGCGGTACGCCCATCGAGGTGTTCGACGGCTTCCGCGCGGGGGTCGCCGGCAACCGGGCGCAGCTCTACATCGACGTGCCGTCGGGGCCGTTCTACGGCTTCAACCGCCCCGGCGCGGAGGTGTCTCAGGGACTGATCGACAACTGGTGGCGGCAGGGCATGATGGGCGCCGCCAACGCCCACTACGAGTGCGTCAAGGCGTTCTCCGAGACCGACTTCACCGAGGACCTGAAGAGGATCGACGTCCCGGTGCTGGTCATGCACGGCACCGACGACCAGGTCGTCCCGTACGAGGACTCGGCCCCGCTGTCGGCCAAGCTGCTGAAGAACGCCACGCTCAAGACGTACGAGGGCTATCCGCACGGGATGCTGTCGACGCACCCGGAGGTCCTCAACCCGGACATCCTGGAGTTCGTCCGGTCCTGACGCCGGAGGCGTCCGGCGCGGCTCACCGCACCGGGAAGCCGCACGTGTAGCCCTGCGCCGCGAGCCACGGCAGGACGCGGCGCAGGGCCTCGACGGTCTGGGAGCGGTCGCCGCCGGCGTCGTGGAACAGCAGGGTCGGCCCGTTGGCCAGCTCCCGCTGCACGGTGGCGACGATGGCGTCCGCCCCCGGCCGTTCGAAGTCCTTGGTGTCGACGTTCCACCCGAGCGGCCGCATGCCATGCGAGGCGGCGAGCTTGCGGCTGTAGGGGGTGAACGCCCCGCCCGGCGCCCGGTAGTACATCGGCCGTACGCCGCCGGACGCCTCTGTGATCATTCGTTCGGCGTCCAGGATCTGCCGCGCCTGGTAGGTGCGGGAGTTCTTGTCCATGGTGGTGTCGTGGGAGACCGAGTGGTCGCACAGCCGGTGCCCCTCGGCGACGACCTTCCTGACCAGGTCCGGGTACGCCTTGGCCTGCGTGCCGACCATGCAGAACGTGGCCTTCACGCCGTGCTCGCGCAGCACGTCGAGGACCTTCGGGGTCCACTTCGGGTCGGGGCCGTCGTCGATGGTGATGTTGACGCCGCGCGGCCCCTTCTCCGAGGCGTGCGCGATGGTCACGGCGACGGGCTCGGCGGCGCGGTCCGCCGCGGCCGGCACGCTCGCCCTGGGGGCCGCCTCGCCCGCGGCGCCGGCCTGCGCGGTCCACACCGACGCCCCCGTGGCCAGGATCGTCACGCCCAGCGCCGCCCCGATCAGCTTGCCGTACCAGCCGCGCCCGCCCCCGTGCCGTGCCATGTCCGCCCCACTCTCCCGCTGTGCCCGCCGCTGCCCGGTCACTGTGACCATCTGGCATGACGAGGTTCGGCGGCCCGGGGATCCGTCCGTTACCGATCACGGACAAACCCGGGGGAGTTCGGGGACAACTCGACGGGGGCGCGGCGCCCGGTGCCGTCCCGCGGAGCGGATGTCAGGCGGCGCGCCCGCGCCGCTGGGTCCGGTCGGCGGTCATGTCGTCCTCCTGGTCGTCCGCCTCCTCGGCCCAGACGCCCTCCTCGTCCCCGAAGTCGGGGGCCTGGAAGGGCGTCGTGGTGGGAGGCGGAGAGGCCGCGCCGGTCCGGCGGGGCTGCCCTTCGAAGGGGGCGGAGAACAAGGAAGTCGATTCGATGGGAGTTCTGCCTTTCGTGCAGGGCCCATGACGGGACCTGGGGTGCCGTGACCGGGCACCGGCGGCTACTAGAGCTTGGTCATCTTCGCGTACGGGCTCACGATCCGCATCTGGGCGGAGCCGAAGTCCACGAGCGCCGCGACCCCGTCCTCGATGCCGACCACCCGGCCGAGGCCGTACACATCATGGGTCACCTGATCGCCCATGGCGAAGTGTTTTGGAGCCGGCACGGCCGGGGCCTTGAAGGGGCTGGTGGGCAGATGACGCTTCGGCGCCGGAGGCTTTGTCATGGCTCAGTATGCGCCTTCACGAAGCCGCCCCGCTGTGGCCCTGGGCACAAGAAAGCCACAGATGACGTCATGCACGCCGTTGACCTGGAGTTTCACAAATCCATATCGTCGACCGGATCAGCACGCGCGGTCGGCGATCATGGCCTTGCGGAAGACGTCGTACACCGGCACGCGGCCCCCGGTGGAGACGCAGGCGTCACCCTTCTCCCCTCCTCCTTCCCCTCCCCTGTGCCGATGATCCGCTGGACCCGTCCCACGGACCCTTCCGCCGCGCGTCCCCGTGCCGCTCGGCCCAGGCGCGCGGCTCCTGGGCGTTCCTCCGGGACCGCGCCTGGCCCGGGTCGTCGGGCAGCGGCCCCCGGGGCGGCGGTGCGGGGGGTGCGGGGGGTGCGTCTCACGGGGCTCTGCCTCACAGGGCCGGGCGGGCTGCGGACGGCAGGGTGGCGGCGCGCCAACCGCCCGTGCCCGGGGTGCCGTTGGAAGGGCCGGGGGCCAGGGGGCCACGCCGAGGGCAATTCACCGCAAAGACGGATCAAAGGCACGGCTAGGCTTGGCCGGTATGGAGCCGCTCCGGGGACCCGAGTCCGGTGGGGAGAAGGCGTACTACGTCACCACCCCCATCTACTACGTCAACGATGCCCCTCACCTGGGCCACGCCTACACCACGCTCGCCGCCGACGTCCTCGCGCGCTGGCACCGGCAGCGCGGGGAGAAGGTCTGGTTCCTCACCGGCACGGACGAGCACGGCCAGAAGATCCTGCGCACGGCCACCGAGCACGGCGTCTCCCCCCAGGAATGGTGCGACCGGCTCGTGGAGGAGGCGTGGAAGCCGCTGTGGCGGCACCTGGAGATCTCGAACGACGACTTCATCCGCACCACGCAGCGCCGCCACACCGACCGCGTCCAGGAGTTCGTCCAGGACCTGTACGACAACGGCGAGATCTACAAGGCGGACTACGAAGGCCCGTACTGCGTCCACTGCGAGGAGTTCAAGATCCCCGCCGAACTCCTCGACGGCGAGGGCGAGTACACGGGGCAGAAGCTGTGCCCGATCCACCGGAAGCCGGTGGAGCTCCTCCAGGAGGAGAACTACTTCTTCCGGCTGAGCGACTACCCCGAGCGGCTGCTCGCCCACTACGAGGCCCACCCGGACTTCATCCAGCCCGAGTCCGCGCGCAACGAGGTCGTGAACTTCGTCCGGCAGGGCCTCCAGGACCTCTCCATCTCCCGCTCGACGTTCACCTGGGGCGTCCCGGTCCCGTGGGACGACCGGCACGTCATCTACGTCTGGGTCGACGCGCTGCTCAACTACGCCACGGCCGCGGGCTACAACGAGAACCCGGAGAAGTTCGCGACGACGTTCCCGGCGGACGTCCACCTGGTCGGCAAGGACATCCTCCGCTTCCACGCCGTCATCTGGCCCGCGATGCTGATGGCCAACGGCCTGCCGCTGCCCGGCCGGATCGCCGCCAACGGCTGGCTGCTGGTGGGCGGCGAGAAGATGAGCAAGTCCAACCTGACCGGCATCGGGCCGCGCGACCTGACCTCGCACTTCGGCGTGGACGCGTACCGCTGGTACTTCCTGCGCGCGATCGCGTTCGGCCAGGACGGCACGTTCTCCTGGGAGGACTTCGCCGCCCGCTACACCAGCGAGCTGGCCAACGACTTCGGCAACCTCGCCTCGCGCGTGACGGCCATGGTCGGCCGGTACTTCGGCG
Source organism: Streptomyces sp. NPDC056628 (assembly GCF_042792555.1). Taxonomy (NCBI): domain Bacteria; kingdom Bacillati; phylum Actinomycetota; class Actinomycetes; order Kitasatosporales; family Streptomycetaceae; genus Streptomyces; species Streptomyces sp. NPDC056628. Next base: position 295,596 of record NZ_JBHTWG010000004.1, on the reverse strand, counting down.
GCGAGCTCCCGGCGTCCACCGCCGACGGCGACGCCGAGGACGCGATCCGCGCCGGCCTGGCCAGGACGGTCACGGAGGCCGACCGCAGGATCGGCGAGGAGCTGGACTTCCAGGGCGGCATCGTCGCGATCTTCGACTTCGTCAAGCAGGTCAACGGCTACCTGACCGAGCAGGAGCCCTGGAAGGTCGCCAAGGACGACAGCGCGCCGGGCCGAGCCCGACTCGCGACGATCCTCCACACCGCCGCGGAGTCGCTGCGCGCCCTCGCCGTCCTGCTGCACCCGGTCATGCCGGAGACCTCGCGGCGTCTGTGGGACTCCCTGGGCGCGGAGCCCTCCCTCGGCCCCCTCGCGGACCAGAGGGTCCAGGACGCCGGGGCGTGGGGCAGGCTTCCCGCCGGTACGCGGGTCACGAAGGGCCCGGCGCTGTTCCCGCGCCTGGAGGAGGCGGGGCGGGGGTGACCCCGCAGGCGCCGCTCAGCCCGTCAGGGGCCGGGTGGCCGGCTTGAGGCGGCTCGGCGGGCCCGACGGGAGCCGTACGTGGGCGCCTGCCCGGCCCGGTCCTCGTGTCCGGGGGCCGCGACGAGACGGTGTTCGCGTTCCGGCTGACGGACGACCGCGGCACGCGGATCCGGGCCGTACGCACCCCGGACCCCCTCCGGGCGTGGGACCTGTCGCGCCCGCGCCGCCCACGGCCGGGCCGGCGATGTCCGACCCGCCTGCCATGATCCCCGCATGCCGCTGATACCGGGATACGAGTACGGCCCCTTGGCCGAGGGGCACGCCTACCTGGACCACCCCCTCTTCTGGCCGGTGCACCTCGGGAGCTGCCTGCGGGGAGAGGCCGCCGAGGAGGCCGCGTTCGGTGCCGACTGGGACGCGGCCATGGAGCTGTACCGCACCCTGTCCGCGGAGCACGAGTGGCCCGTGTTCAGCGTGCCGCTGCGCTCGGGCCACACCCTGCACGTCGTCTACCGCAACCTCGACGGAGACCGGGGAGAGGACTACCTGATCCATCACCCGTCCTGGTCCGGCGCGGAGACGCTCGCCGTGGACGACGGCCACTTCATGGGACCGGGGACGGCCTGGCACGAACTGCTGGCGGTCGCGGACCAGCCGGCGACGACCGGCGTCGTCGACGCCGACGCCCGTCTGCTGCTGCTCTTCCCCACCCTCGGCGACGCGAGCCTCCCCGACGACGCGGCCCTCCGTCTCACGGCCGCGCTCGACGCCCTCACCGCGATGGAGGAGCCCGCCAAGGTGGCGGACCTGCTCCTGGAGCACCAGGGCCAGTGGGAACCCGCCCACTGGACGCGCACGGACGGCGTCTGGACCAACGACGGCGGCCACTCCTACCGCAACCCCGCGAACCCCTTCGCCCTGCCGGAGGCACGGCTCCGGGAGATCAGTGCGGCGCTGAACGGGTAGGCCCCCCGGCGGGTCCGAGCGGCCCTCCGGCACGCCGTGAAGGCGGCGGCGACTGCCCCGTCCGGGCCGCCCATCCCGTCAGCTGAAGGGGACCGCGTCCTTCGGCGCCGTGTGCCAGTTGGTGACGATCGCCCTGTCGACCGTGATGGTGCCGACCTTCAGGGAGACCGGGTTCGCGTCCGAGTCGTCGACGGCGACGATGATGGAGTCCAGTTCCTTGCCGTCGTTCGTGCTGGTGGTCTTCGGGTTCACACCGGCGTACGCGGTGGTGCCCCCGGTCAGCTTGATCGGCTCGCCGACGGCCTGCTCCACGGGGCCCGCCTCGGTGCCGTCGGACCCGAAGGCCACGATCGGGTGGGTGCCCGGCAGGTAGCAGGTGATCCCCGGCTTGGCCTTGGCGACGACCAGGATGTAGCCGCCCGCCTGGGTCTCGGACCTGGTGCTCCACGTGATGTCGTTGGCACCGCAGCCCTGCTCGACCGGCACCCGCGTGCCGTCGCCGGCGTCGACGCCGGAACCGGAGTCGGCCGCGTCGGTCCCCTTGTCCTTCGCACCGGAGCCCTTGCCGCTGCCGGCGGCCACCGAACCGGACGGCTTGGCGGCCGCACCGGCGTCCGACGCGGGCGCGGAACTCCGCGCGGCACCGGTGTCCTTGGCCGCGTCCCCGTCCTCGCAGGCGGTCATCAGCAGGGTGCCGCCCACGAGGGCGGCGGAGACGAGAAAGGCCTTGCGGTGCGTGCGGAACATCGGATCCCCCAGGAGAAACAGTGGTCAGTGGTGATTCATGACGCAGCCGCTTCCGGCTCCGTGGTCACTCGATGACTATGAGGGCCGCGCAGGCCGGAAGGGTCCGCCCGCCGTCGTTCCAGGACACCGTTGTCACAGACTGCGGACATGGTGAAGGAGATCTGGGGGACCGTCCCCACGCCGCGGCCGCACCCTTGTCCGACGAGGAACGCACCCGACGGTCCGACGAGGAAGGCACCCGATGGTTTCCCGACCGCGTCGGGGTGTGCGGTGTGCCCCCTTCCGCCGCCGAGGCGGGCGTAGCCTCGAGGGCGCCGAGGGCTTCTCGTGTGCCGGCGCATGTGCCGAGTGCCGTTCTCGGCGAACGACGACGCCGGACCGGACCTCGTCCGGGCCGGGGCAGGGTTCGCCTCATGACCGAGCACGTGCCGGACCGCCCGCCGACCGCCCGCACCGCGACACCGGGCCGACACGGGGCGCCTCCCGCGACACCGTGCCCGCCGCGGCGGCACGGAACCCCGCCGGAGAGAGGCGTGTTCGTCCGTCCGCTCACCCGGCGCCAGATCGGCGACCGGATGGGGGAGCTCGGAGAGTTGTACGGTCACACCTCGTCGAGCGAGCCGCACGATCCGGGGTTCCTGGACCCGTCGGACCGGGCCGGATCCGCCGCCTTCCGGCGGCGCCTCGCGGGTCATATGCGGCGGCCGGGGTTCGAGCTGCTCGTCGCGGAGGCCGTCCGCCCCTCGGGCGCCACCGTCCTCACGGCCTGTGCCTACGGCTTCCCCGTACGGGGCACCGACCCCTGGTGGCAGGGCCTCGACGGATATCTCCCGGAGGCCCTGTTCCGCACCGCCCTCTCGGGCAAGCTCCTCGCGGTCGCCGGCGTCCTCGTGGAGCGCCGTGTGCGCACCCAGGACCCGACCCGCGAGTGGAACCTCGCCCGGCGCCTGCAGAAGCGGCTGCTGGGAGACCACACCGGCGCACTCGGCGTCACCTTGGTCGACCGCGGTGACGTGGACACCTACCGGGCACTGCTGGCCTGGGGCTGGAGCGCTCTCCCCGCAGAGGACGGCGGGGCGTCCCGTTTCGCTCCGCGCCGCCTGCTGGTGCTCGGCTGAAGGCGTCGGGCTTGCAGCAAGTCACGGCGAGGCCACCAGGCTCCGTCCAGCGGACCGTGGCTGACGCTTCTGTGAGGAGGACGGGGCCCCATGCCCCCGTGGCGTCACGCGGACGACATCAGGCCCCGCCAAGTCGCCCTCCCGCGTGTGCAGCAGAGCCCCTTCGCGTTGCCTGATGTGCGGCTCGTCCGGCACGTCTGCAGGACCGGAGGAGCCTGGGCCGGGTCAGTCCCCAGGGGACGTCGCTGAACCGGCCTGGCACACCAAGTCCCCCACCACGCCGAACGCACACGTCCGCGGCACGGTTCTTTCAGATCTCCCGGTCTCTGTTTCTTGCTGCGCGAGCGGTGCGCGGCGCGGATCGCCTCCGACATCGACCAGGCGACCGTCACCGGTCCGGCAGACGCACGGCGAGCACAGCCACGTCGTCAGTGCTGCCGGGCGTCATACGCACGAGGAGCTGGTCGCACAGTGTGTCCAGCGGTGAGTGGGCGAGCGCGAGGGCGTGGCGGCGCAGCCGGTCCAGGCCGGTGTCGAGGTCGCTGCCGGGGATCTCGATCAGGCCGTCGGTGTAAAGCAGCAGGGTCGACCCCGGCTCCAGGGGCTGCGTGGCGTTCGGCCGGCTCTCGCCGGTGCCCTGGGGGGCGCCGAGGACCACTCCCTGTCCGGCTTCGAGGTAGCGCGCGTGTCCGCCGGGGGTCAGCAGGAGGGGCGGCGGATGTCCGGCGCTGGTCCACCGCAGGGTCCATGGTCCGGTGTGCGGGTGTCCTTCGATCCGGGCGAGGACGAGGGTGGCCATGGGGACGGTGGTGATGGCGTGCATGGCGTCGTCGAGCCGGTCGACGACCGTGCCGGGCGGCCCGGCGTGGTCCCAGGCCAGTGCGCGCAGGATGCCGTGCAGTTGGGCCATGCCGGCCGCCGCGGTCAGATCGTGGCCCACGACGTCGCCGATGACCAGGGCGAGCGTGCCGTCCTTCAGCTGGAACGCGTCGTACCAGTCCCCGCCCACCTGGGAGCCGGCCGGGGCGGGTTGATAGCGGGCGGCCAGCCGCAGGCGGCCGGGCTGGGGCAACGGGGGCAGCAGATTGCGCTGCATGGCCTCCGCGACGGCGCGCTGGCGGCCGAACCGCTGTGCGTTGTCGATGACCAGACCGACCCTGCGGCCGATGTCGCTCACGATCTCCAGGTCGTCGCTGTCGAAAGGGTGCTCCGGGTCGGTGCGCACCAGCGTCAGGGCACCGGTGATCGGCCGCCTGGCGCCCAGCGGCACCGTGACGGTGGAGGTCGCGTGCACGGTCCGCAGGAAGTCGCTGTGGGCGGCAGCCACGGGAGAACCGGGTGGGGAGGTCTCCGCCTCGTCCTCACCGATCAGTACTACGGGATCGCCTCCGTTCAGCACCTGGACAAGAGACGAGCGGTCTGCCGCCGCGCTCTCGGGAAGACGCTCGCGCCCGCCCTCCAGCTCTCCGGCCCGGCCCCCGGGACCGGTCACCGCCACCCGGTGGACCCACCCGGAACCGGTCCTGAGGTCCACTGCGGCCCAGTCGGCCAGGCGAGGAACCAGCAGGTGGCCCAGCCGAGCGAGGGCCTCGTCGGTGTCCAGGGTCTGCCCCAGCACGTCGGTGATCTCCGCGACGAGCGTCAGCCGCTCGGTGAGGTCCTCCAGAGCGCTGGTGTAGGCCGCCCGTTCCCGGCGGGCACTGCGGTCACCCGTGATGTCGTTCAACAGCACGACCACGCCCGTGAAGGAGACGCCGTCCGTCAGGGGAGAAGCGGACCAGGAGATCGTGACCAGACGACCGTCACCCCGCAGAAGGCGGTCGCCCTCCCCGCGCGCGGCGCCCCTCTCGGCCAGCGACCGGAGCAGTGGGCACCGCTCCCGCGGGACTGTGCCGCCGTCCGCGGTCCGGTGCAGCAGATCGTGCGCGTCCTTCCCGCGCATGGCGGCGACGGCTCGGCCCAGCAGCCGTTCGCCGGCCAGGTTGACGGCGAGGATCCGTCCAGCCGGATCCACCGTCATCAGGGCTGTGCCCAGCTGCTCGACGACCTGCCGCCAGAAACCCGGCTCGAACGCCGGCCCCGACCGCCCCTCACCTCCCGCACCGGGCACCGCGTCCTCCACGACACCGCCCTCCAGTCATGGCAGCCACCCACCGAAGCCAGCAAGCGCATCAGAGGAACCTTCGCACCGGTGACCGATGGTCTCCGTCAAACGACGGTCTCCCGACAGGAACCCACTCGCATGGCCGACACGGGCACCTGCCCCCCCACCTCCGCCGTGCGCGTTCTCCCCTGCCGGACAGCCGGGACGCTCCGGGTCGACCACGTCACGGTTGCGCCACTCGCGGAAGGTCGGCCGAACGCATCACGCCCCGCTTCGGAGACTTCAGGGAGGCCGCTGCCTTCCCTGCCTTCATACAGGGCCTTCATGCCGCTTCGCGGCGGTTGGGGCAGTGGCCGGGTGTCGTCGCTCACCGGGAACGACACCAAGGTGGAGCCGATGTGCGAAGTGCTCCCGACGAGTTCACGCTACTCCCGAGAAGAACCGGGCGGACCGGACAGCGTGCCGCGGGCCGAACTCCTCCTCAGCCATGCAGAGTTGCCGGTCAGCGGCTACGGGCCTGCGGGCCGGACCGCTCCGTTCGGGAGTGGCCGGGACGGTCGTGGGGAGAGCCTCTGGCAAAGCACAAGCCCCAGGCCGCTGACCTGGGGCTTCGAAAAGAGCGGGTGACGCGAATCGAACTCGCGCTCTCAGCTCGGGAAGCTTGGGTGCTTCAGGGGCGGGATGCCTGCTGATCTGCGGCGGAACGATAGCGGAGCCTGAGGCCCGCGGCCCGCGGCCTGCGTTCCCCGGTGTTCCCCGTCGCTTCCCGTACGACCTGGCACGGTTCTGGCACGTCTGCGGGGGCCGACACAGGAACAAGGTCGCTGTCAGTGGGGGCTGTTAGGTTCCGTGGCAGAGATGGGCCGGTTCGGTGTTCTCGCCGAGGAACACGGCGGCCAAGGGGGGTGGCCGGATAGGGGTCCCCGGACCATTGCGTCCCGGGACGCCGAACGGCTCCGCACCCACCCCCCTCACAACCTTCTGATCCGTAGCTCTGGAGAGGTCGGTCATTGGAGGTCATACGGGCCGCGGGGAGTTTGTGGGAACCAGTGTTGGGTGCTGGCGATTCCTAGGGTTGCAGTACTCCGCTGCTGTACAGAAGGAGCGGGTGATGTCCCGATCAGTGGGCGCGCACACTGCCGACCCGTGCCCTCGGTGCCGCGCTACGCCTGGGCCGATCGTCCACTGAGGTCCGGCGCCGATCGCTGCTGTTCGCGCTTGTTGGTGTCAGCCGCCGGTATCAGCCGCCGCACGCAGGCTTGACAGCGCATGCGGCTCTACTCCTCGGCGGAAAGAATCACGTCAGCAGCACGCGCGTACCCCTTCGGATCGTCCACTGCCACCCGCAGTCGCCACCGTTGTGGTCCCCCGATGTACTTGACGAATCGGCTCTCTCCGAGCACGTCCCCGATCACGAACCGCCGGTCCGCCAAGTAGAGCGACCCGTCAAAGACCGTGGTGAACGACGGATCAGAGGCAATGCCCTCGCCGTAGTCCTGGAACAGCCGCACCTTGATCAGAACCGTCTGTGCTTGTACACGGACAATGACGTGAGTATCGGAAGACGCGGCGGGGGCACCCCCCAACTCCAGATCCTCACGAATCCAGTCTGGGGACCCCAAGGCCATGATCGGATGATTGACGTACAAATCCACTCCCGCTATCTGCACGGGTCCCACCCCTCTGTCAGCCTTGGGCCTGCCGACATACTCGCGTACACCCGGCATCCAACCCGCGCCCCCCTACCTATCCCAGCTCCCATCCCGTCCGCCGTCGACCCACACACCGTGGAGCGGGCGTGGTTCATGGCGTCGAGGTGGAGCGCGCCACTGCACGAACGACCTTGACGCACTGAACCGCGTCTGCTCGGCTCTGCCTGGGTCGATGGCGGACGGGACGGGAACCCACAACGTTCGCCACGATGTGACCGCGACAAGGACACGATGGTCCGCGCCGGGCAGTCGTCCGAGAAGGCGGCGCCGATCTACCAGCACTCCGACGAGGACCGGCAACGGGAGGTCGCCGCCGGGCTCGACGCGACCGTCCGGAAGGCTCGGGTCGCCGCCGCTCGAAAGGCCGACGGGGATCGTTCTGGCACGGATCTGGCACGCGACGAGTGATCAGCACCAGCAGCAAAAAGGCCCTGGTCTCTGACCTGGGCCTTAATCATGGAGCGGGTGACGAGAATCGAACTCGCGCTCTCAGCTTGGGAAGCTGATGTTCTACCATTAAACTACACCCGCGTAAGACGCCCTGTCCGGGGTAACCGGGGGGTGTCCGATCGCCTCGTCACTCTACCCCATCTCCAGGCCCGGGCGCTGTCGCGTCGGGGCCTGAGTGCGTTTCAGGGCGTGGACGCGACTGCGGGGCACCGGAGTTGGGGCGTACCGTGGAGGAGTGGAAGGGGGTCCGGGCGGGGCCGGAGTGCCGCCTGGAGGGCCGTCCCTTTGGTCCCGTAATGTGGCCTCTCGTCGTCCGGCAGGTAGCAGCCGGGCGCGGCTCTTGGGGAAGGGACTCTAGGACTTGATGGAGCGCACCGTCGTCCAGTGTGCCGATGGGCACGTGTTCAGCACCGCGACGTTCCCGATGCAGCAGGCCGAGCGGCTCGGCCCCGGCCGGCTCGTCCGATGTCCCCGTTGCGCCCGGCTCCGCAGCGCGGTGCCGGTCCAGGGGGAGAAGCGGTAGCCGGCGACACGGACAGAGCGGGCGTGGGGCGCGCGGACGGTGCGGTTGGGACCGGTACGCGCGCCTTGCGTATCCTCAGGGCGTGCTTCTCTCAGACAAGGACATCCGGGCCGAGATCGACGCCGGGCGGGTACGGATCGATCCCTACGACCACTCCATGGTGCAGCCGTCCAGCATCGACGTACGGCTGGACCGGTACTTCCGGGTGTTCGAGAACCACCGGTACCCGCACATCGACCCCTCCGTCGAGCAGGCGGACCTCACGCGGCTGGTGGAGCCGGAGGGCGACGAGCCGTTCATCCTGCACCCCGGGGAGTTCGTGCTCGCCTCCACGTACGAGGTCATCACGCTGCCCGACGACCTCGCCTCGCGGCTGGAGGGCAAGTCCTCGCTCGGGCGGCTCGGGCTCGTCACGCACTCGACCGCCGGGTTCATCGACCCGGGGTTCAGCGGGCACGTCACCCTGGAGCTGTCGAACCTCGCCACGCTGCCGATCAAGCTGTGGCCGGGCATGAAGATCGGCCAGCTGTGCATGTTCCGGCTGACCTCGCCCGCCGAGTTCCCCTACGGCAGCGAGCGGTACGGGTCGCGCTACCAGGGTCAGCGCGGGCCGACCCCGTCCCGGTCCTTCCAGAACTTCCATCGGACCCAGGTGTGAGGACGGCATGAGCGACGCCCCCGCGCGGGAGAACCTGACCTACGAGCGCTTCGGCACCGCCGTCCGCGAGCTGGCGCAGACCATCGCCGACGACGGGTACGAGCCGGACATCGTGCTGAGCATCGCCCGGGGTGGCGTCTTCGTCGCCGGCGGGCTCGCCTACGCGCTCGACTGCAAGAACCTGCACCTGGTGAACGTCGAGTTCTACACCGGCGTCGGGACGACGCTGGAGATGCCGGTCATGCTGGCGCCCGTCCCGAACGCGATCGACTTCACCGACAAGAAGGTGCTGATCGCCGACGACGTCGCCGACACCGGCAAGACGCTCAAGCTCGTCCACGACTTCTGCGTCGAGCACGTCGCCGAGGTCCGCTCCGCCGTGATCTACGAGAAGTCCCACTCCCTCGTGAAGTGCGAGTACGTCTGGAAGCGCACGGACGACTGGATCAACTTCCCGTGGAGTGTCTTGCCTCCGGTACATAAGTCGGGTGAGGCACCCAAGGAGAACCCGGAAGCGCTCTGACCTGCGCGCATTGCGGGCTCCTGCGGTTCCGGCACAGCGAGAAGCCCTCGGCCGATCGCCGAGGGCTTCCACGTACGGGCTCTGCGGAACGCGGCAGCTACCCCACTCGCTCAAGGGTCAGTTCACTGCGCGTGGGCTCGGCTCGCCACATCGCCGCCAGCGGGGGACAAGCATGGATAGACCGGCGCATCTCCGCGAGTGCGGCAGTCCTGGCGGCCCCGATCTCGTCGAAGTCGTATCCGGTGTCCTGACGCCCGAGGCTGTCGAGATCGGCCCACGCGGGGTCCTCGGCGAAGACGAGCTGAAGTTCCACCTTCCAGTACTCGGCCTGCCACTCGGGATCATCCCGTCCCTCGGCCCCGGTGATCGCTAGCAGCCGCCCGAAGGACAGAGACGGCTGGTCGTCGTTCCAGTCCCACCGGCCCCATTCGGCGATGAAGCCGTCGCCGTCGTCCTCGGGCCGCTCGATCCCGTCGACCTCGAGCTGGCAGAACTCGCCGAAAGCGTCCCAGGCCGCATCGACGTTGCGTACGGCAGCGGGCTCGATCCCGCGCTGCCTCAGGATCTGCGCGAACATGTCGGCGCTGGATCTCCATGGAATGGGCATGCGGGATGCTACTGGCCCGGCCCGGTGCCGGGGCCTTTCGCGGTTCACGCGGTTCATACGGTGACGCGAAGCGGCAGCGCGTCCTCTCGGCCGTAGGCCAGGACCTGGGCAAGCACCTCGCGGAAGCGGGCGATGTCCTCGGCCGGCGCCTCCAGGACCGCCTCGATCTCCGCGTCCTCCAGGTCCAGCGCGGGCAGTGCCGCGGGATCCAGGGAGACGCGCAAGACGTTTCCGGTCAGCTCGACCGACCGTACGCACCCGTACGCCGTGCCCTGGTCGGGGGTGACCACGCAGTGCGTGTCGAAGCCCAGGGAGACGTCCTGCTCGTCCGGTTCATCGCTGCTGCACTGGAACAGCATGAAGAAGCCACTGCCGTCCTCTTCCTCCGCGATGGTCGCCTCTATGCAGCAGTCGTGGTCGAGGTCGATCTCCGCCCCGGCCGCGCGTGCAACGAACCTGTAGGTCATGGGCGTGTTCTATCAGCAGGAGACAGCAGCCCCGCACCTGGCTGACCTGTGGCATGGGAAGGGCCCCTGTCGCCGTCCGCGGCAGGGGCCCTTCCATAGGCCGAGGGCTAGAACGTGCCCAGTTTCACGATCGACAGCAGGGCCACCAGCTGGATCGCGCTCGCGCCCAGGGCCTTCGGCCACGGGAGGTCGTGGGACTTGGAGACCATCAGGGTGAGCAGGGCGCCGCCCGCCACCCAGGTGGCCCAGCCGAGGATCTGGACGAACGAGGCGTCGCCGCCCGCGAACATGGCGACGACCAGGCGCGGGGCGTCCGTGAGGGACATGATCAGCATGGAGAGGCCGACCGTGGGCTGCCAGGCGCCGTCGCCGCCGAGCTGGCGGGCGAGGGTGTGGGTGACGACGCCCAGGACGAAGGCCGACAGGACCATGGCGACGGCGGTGGTCAGGACGATCGGGATGGCGTTGGAGAGGGTCGCGTTGATCGCGTCCTCGCGGGCGCCGTCGAAGCCGAAGACCGCGAGCAGGCCGTACAGGAACGTCACGATGAGGGCGGGGCCCCACATCGCGTAGTCGCGCATCTGCAGGAACGTCTGCTGGGGCGAGAGGATCACGCCGCGCAGCAGGTCCTTCCAGTGCAGGCGGGGGCCGATCGGGCCGGCCGGGGCCGTGCCCGCGCGATAGGTGTCACCCTGGGTGTACGGATCGTCGCCCACGGTGAACGCCTGGGTGTGACCGGGGTTGTTCGCCGCGTACGGGTCGACGGGGGCGTGCGGGTAGCCGCCGTCGCCGAAGTACTCCGGCTCGCCCTGGCCGGCGGGGCCGTGACCACCGGGGCCGTAGCCGCCGTGCCCGCCGCCGTGCGCCTGCGGCCAGCCGCCTCCGCCGCCCGAGCCGCCGTACGGCTGCTGCGGCGGCGGAGGGTAGCCGTACGACGGTCCCTGGGGCGTCTGCTGCGTGTGCGGGGTGCCGTTGTTCCTGCTGCCCCGTCCGATCCTGAATCCAGCCACGTCTTCGAACGTACCTGGTCCTGGCAAACGGTGTGCCGGGCCCGGCGGTTCGGGCCCGGCTTTGCTGCCGAGCTGTGACATCCCCTAAGGGATGCCCCGAGGGGATGTCGTCAGTGGAGCATGTCCTGGCCGAGGCGCAGGTAGCCGGAGGGCAGGCCGAGCGAGCCGGGGCCGAAGCTGGTCGCGTTCGTCGTGGTCACGCCCGTGGCGGAGCCGCGCAGGCTGTAGATCGAGCCCGCCGGGTGGTTCTCGCCGTCGGCCCCGACGGACAGGTCGGCGCGGCCGTCGCCGGTCAGGTCGGACAGGCGTACGGAGGCGCCGAAGCGGTCGGCGGACTCGGCGGTGCCGGGGACGCCGGCCGTGTCCTGGGTGAAGGACTTCGCGCCGGTCGCGGTCAGGCCGGCGGCGGAACCGCGGAGCACGGTGACGCTGCCGGCGATCTCGGCGTCGCCGAGCGTCTCGTGGACGGTGCCGACGGCGAGGTCGGCGTAGCCGTCCTTGTCGATGTCGCCGAGGGAGAGGGCGTTGCCGAACCAGTCGCCTTCCTCGTCGGCGCCGGGGACGCCGGGGGTGTCCTGGGTGATCGTGGTCTGGGCGCGGGTGCTGATGCCGTTCGGGGTGCCGAGGTAGGCGCTGACGGAGCCGCCGAGGCTCTTCACGCCGTCGCCGTAGGTGGAGGCGACGATGTCGGCGTAGCCGTCGCCGTTGAGGTCGCCGGTGGCGGCGACCTCGTAGGCGCCGTTGACCAGGAGGGTCTGGCGGGTGAGGCCGGAGGGGGAGCCCAGGTAGACGAAGGTGCCGTTGTCGTAGGTCTCGGCCTGGGTGCCGCTGATGACCAGGTCGTCGGTGCCGTCGCCGTTGACGTCGCCGGCGGCGAGGCTCTGGGCGCCGTAGATGGAGCCGGTGTGCAGGTCGGTGGTGAGGGCCTGGCGGGACGCGGCGCCGGATGCCTTGAGGAAGCCGCCCTTGTGGATCCAGATGTCCTTGCCGGTGCTGCCGACGGCGAGGTCTGCCTTGCCGTCGCCGGTGAAGTCGCCGACGGTCAGGGACATGCCGTACTCGTCGTGGGCGGAGGGGGCGCCGTCGGGGACGGACTGGCCGCCGGACAGGCCGTTCGTGCCGCCCCAGACGATCGTGACGGCGCCGCCGTCCACGTCCGAGCCGACGTCCTCGCCGGGGCTGGCGATCACGAGGTCGGCGTAGCCGTCCCGGTTGAGGTCGCCGGAGGCGAGGCCCTTGCCGAAGCGGTCGCCCTGCTCGGCGGTGCCGGGGACGCCGGTGGTGTTCTGCGTGATGGTCGTGCGGTGGGAGGCGCTGAGGCCACTCTGGGAGCCGTAGGTGACCACGACGGCGCCCGCGTCGGTCTTGCCGCCGACGGGGGTGTACGGCGCGGCGGTGGCGAGGTCGCGGTAGCCGTCGCCGTTGAAGTCGTCGGCGTACTTCGCGGGGGCGGCGGCCGCCGGGGCGGCGGTCAGCAGCGGGGCGGCGGTCAGGGTGGCGGCGACGGTGGCCGTGGCGAGCGCGAGGGAGTGGAGGCGCTTGCGGTGGTGCCGGAGCATGTGGAGTCTCTCCTGCGGTGTCGGGGGTGGCCCGTGGGGGCCGGCCGCCGCGGAGGGCGGCCGGCCCCTGTCGGAGGTCCGGGGGTGGGGCGGGTCAGCCGGCCAGGACGTCGCCGAAGTAGGCGAGGCCGGAGGGGCCGCCCAGCGCGGTGCTGCCGAAGGACTTGGCGTCGGTGGCGGTGACGCCGGAGGCGGTGCCGCGCAGCGTCCAGACGGAGCCGGCGCCGTCGTTCTCGCCGCGGGCGCCGGCGACGAGTTCGGCGCGGCCGTCCTTGCTCGCGTCGGTGAGCAGGACGGAGTGGCCGAAGTAGTCGTAGGACTCGGCGGTGCCGGGGACGCCGCTGGTGTCCTGCGTGAACGACGTGGAACCGGTGCCGGTCAGGCCGGAGGAGGAGCCGCGCAGGACCACGACCGATCCGGCGTCCTTCTTGCCTCCGAGGTCCTCGTCGGCGACGCCGACCGCGATGTCGGTGTAGCCGTCGCCGTTGGTGTCGCCGGCGTCCAGGCTCCAGCCGAAGGCGTCGTTCGTCTCGGAGGCGCCCGGCACCTTCGCGGTGTCCTGGGTGATGCGGACCGGGGTGCGGGTGCTCAGGCCTCCGGCCGCGCCGTAGGTCACGGTGACGGCGCCGCCGTGGCCGCCGTCGGGCTCGTCGGCGGACTTCTCCATGAAGTTGCCGGTGACGATGTCGCCGTAGCCGTCCTTGTCGACGTCGCCGATGACGGACGCGTAGCCGCCGGCGACCTCGGCGCCGGGGGTGAGGCCGGAGGCGGAGCCCTTGTAGAGGACGCTGCGGGTGCGGTACCCGCCGCTGTACTCCTCCTGGCCCATGACGAGCAGGTCGGTGCGGCCGTCGCCGGTGACGTCGCCGGAGGTGATCTGGTCGGCGCTGACGCCGGTCTGCTCGTAGGGGTCGACGCCGACGAGCGCGGCGGCCTTGCCGGTGCGGGTCAGCGGGCCCTTGAAGATGTTCAGGTCCGGGGAGGCCAGGTTCACCGAGGCGAGGTCGGTGGCGCCGTCGCCGTCGAAGTCGCCGGTGGCCACGGACCAGCCGAGCTCGCTGCGGTACTGCGGGAGCGGGGAGGTGATGTCGGTGCCGGACTTGACGCCGTTCGCGCCGCCCCAGAGCACGGTGAGGACGCCGAAGTCGTCGGTCGAGCCGATCCGTTCGCCGTGCACGCCGACGACGATGTCGGTGTAGCCGTCGCCGTCGAGGTCGCCGGTGGTGACGCGGTCGCCGAAGTAGTCCTCGCTCTCCGGGACGCCCGGGATTCCGGCGGTGTCCTGGCTGATGATCTGCCGCTTGCCGGTGTTCGGGCCGGTGGCGCTGCCGTAGACGACGGCGACGTAGCCGGCCTTGCTCTTGCCGGCGACCTTGGCGAGGGGCGCGCCGACGACGGTGTCGCGGTAGCCGTCGCCGTTGATGTCGCCGGGCAGGCCCGAGGGGGCGGCGGTGGCCGTGGTGGCCGGGAGCGCGGTCAGCAGACCCGTGGTGAGGGCCGCCGCCAGCAGGAGGCTGCGCTTGCGCAAGGTCGGGTCCTCTTTCGTGAGGGAGGGGTTCGGGAGCGGAGAGCGGGCGGGGCGCGTCACGGGGCGATCGGCCAGCCGGGCGTCACTGGGCGATCACCGAGCCGACGTAGTAGCCCTTCACGGAGACGTCGGCGGCGGTGATGCCCTGCGCGCCGCTGGTGGTCAGGCCGGTGGCGGAGCCGCGCAGGGTCCAGACGCCGCCGGTGCCGTTCTCGCCGTCGACGCCGATGGTGAGGTCGGCCCTGCCGTCCTTGGTGACGTCGGTGAGGTCGACCGCGGAGCCGAAGCGGTCGCCGGTCTCGGCAGTGCCGGGGACGCCCGCGGTGTTCTGCGTGTACGACTTCGCGCCGGACGTCGTCAGCCCGGACGCCGAGCCGAACAGGACGGTGACCGAGCCGGCGTCCTGCGCGTTGTCGGTGTCCTCACCGGGGGCGGCCACGACGACGTCGGCGTAGCCGTCGCCGTTGATGTCGCCGGTGCTCAGGGCGGAGCCGAAGGAGTCGCCGGTCTCGCCGGAGCCGGGGACGTTCGTGGAGTCCTGGTGGACGACGGTCGGCTTCTGGGCGGGGTCGGGGCCGGTCGGGCCGCCGTACCAGACGGTGATCTGGCCGCCCTTGTGGCCGACGGGCTTGTCGGCGCTCGGGTCGGAGGAGTCGCCGAGGACGAGGTCGCCGTAGCCGTCGCCGTCGATGTCGGCGATGGAGCCGCTCATGCCGTCGGCCTGGGCGAGTTCGCCGAGCTTGTAGCTCGTGCCGGTCCAGCGGTAGGTGAAGATCGTGCCGCCGGGGTCGTCGTCCACCCCCATGGGGTAGACGCGTTCGGCGGCGCCGTCGCCGCTCAGGTCGCCGGCGATGACGTCGTACGTCGTGCCGACCTCGCCGACGCGCTGGTGGCTGAGCGGGCCGCCGGTGCGGGTGAACGGGCCCTGGTAGAGGCGGGTGTGGTTCTGCCCGGTCAGCGTGACGTCGATGTCGCCGTCGCCGTCGAAGTCGGCGGCCGCGGCGCCCCGCGAGAAGCCGCCCCACCGGGCGAGGCCCGACGGCTGGGGCAGGCCCTTGCCGCCGCTCAGGCCGGACTTGGAACCCCACAGGACGGTGCCGGACCCGACGCTCTCGTTGTCGCCGACGGTCTCGCCGGAGGAGCCGACGACGAGGTCGGAGTAGCCGTCGCGGTCGAGGTCGGCGGCGGCGAGGGAGGAGCCGAAGAGGTCGCCCGCCTCGGCGGTGCCGGGGACGCCGGTGGAGTTCTGGGTGAGCACGGCCTTGCGGCTCGCGGAGAGGCCCGAGGAGGAGCCGTACAGCACGATGACGGCGCCCGCGCAGGACTCGGAACCGACCTGGGCGCACTGGGCGGACACGGCGACGTCGCGGTAGCCGTCGCCGTTGAAGTCACCGGCCAGTTTGGAGGGCGCGGCCGAGGCGCCGGTCGCGGGGAGCGCGGTGAGGAGGCCGGTGGTGAGGGTGGCGACGAGGAGGAAGGGGCGCTTGCGCAAGGTGGGTACTCCTGGGAGGCGGGTCGGGGCCGGGCCCGTGGGGACGGGGGGAACGGGCCCGGCGGGCGGCGGGACGCCCGCGACCGTGCGGGTGACTCGGTGCGGGACGTGGGGTCCGCCGCGGGGGTGACCGTCCGTCTCCCTCGGCCGTCCCCCGCGTGGGCGGGGTGTGGTCGGCGGGGAGGGCGGGCGGCCGGTGGCCGGGCGTGGGTCAGGCGGCGAGGAGGGCGCGCGGGCGCGGGCTTCCGGAGGCCGGGGTGCGGCGGGCGGTGCCGCGCGGGACGGCCGGGCGGCCGGTCCGCGCGGCCGTGCCGGGGGCACGGCGTGGACCGGCGTGCCGGCGCGGGTGCGCGGACGCGTACGCGTGGTGCATGCGGGTTCTCCTGCGGCATGCGGATGCCCGGCGGGGCATCGCGGACGGGGTGCGACCGGCCTCGTTCACCTGGCCTTGGCCATGGCTTTACGAAGGGTCGACTCTGAGGAGACGTTCAGCCGGGCCCGAGGGTTGTATGCGAGTCGGCCGAGATTTCCGGGGCCCATCGGGTGAATGCGAACGCGCCGGGCGCTGGGCCCGCGGCGGGACGGGAAGGCCCTCGGCCGAAGCGCAGTGGCGGCGAGCAGGTCAGGAGTGTCCGATGCCGAAGTTCCTCATCCAGGCCACCTATACGGCCGAGGGCACCCAGGGGCTGCTGAGGGAGGGTGCGAGCGGGCGCCGCGCGGCGGTGGAGCAGGTCGTGTCCGGGCTCGGCGGGACGGTCGAGGCGGTGTACTTCGCCTTCGGCGAGCACGACATCGTCCTGATCGTCGACTTCCCCGACCCGGTCGCGATGGCCGCCGTCAGCCTGGCGGTCAAAGCGAGCGGCGCCCTGCACACCCGGGCCACTCCCCTGCTCGGCCTGGCCGAGGTCGACGAGGCCGTACGCCGCCAGGTGTCCTTCCGGGCACCCGGGGCGCCGGGCCCCGCCGGGGCCTGAGCTCAGTCGCCGGACCGCTCGGCCCGCGTGGGGGCGACGAACGCGTTGGCGTGCCCGTGCCCGAGGCCGTGTTCGGTCTTCAGCCGGCCGACCGGTTCCCTGTGCCGGGTCAGCGGCGAGGTGCGGATGAGGTCCTTCCAGTACGCGACCGGACGGCCGTACGTCTTCTCGATCGCGGGGAAGCAGGAGGCGGGGCCCTTCACCGGCGCGCTCATGTCGTCCCGTCCGTTCAGGTGGCTTTTCCTGTCGCTGTCCGGACCGGCGCGCAGGGCGGAGCTGATCGCCGTACGCCTGCGAACTGCGTCACCGCGGTCACCGGGTGGAGTGACGGCCCGTGCGGAACTCCGCGGGAGCGGCGGGAGTTCTCCACGTGACGTGCGGGAGCGCGCGGACGACCGAGCAGACGGATACGAAGCCGAGGTGGCACGCATGGCGATGTGGGACCGGATCAAGGACCAGGCCAAGGGGTTGCAGCAGCAGGCCCAGGGCCGCGGCTCCGGCGGGCACGGGCGGCCGGGCTCCGGGTCCGGGGGCTCGAAGGCCCAGCTGGTGAGCGCGCTGAAGTCCCAGCTCACCTCGCTCAAGACGGAGTTGAAGAGCGGCGCCTACCGGGACGCGAGCATGGCCATGTGCGCGCTGGTGGCCGCCGCCGACGGGCACGTCGACCCGGCCGAGCGGCAGCACGTGGAGTCGCTGATCCTGAACAACGACGTCCTGCAGAACTTCCCGTCGGAGCAGCTGCGCCAGCGCTTCAACAAGCACGTCGACCAGATGGCGGCCAACTTCCCGCAGGGCAAGGCGGACGCGCTCCAGGAGATCGCCAAGGCCGCGAAGAAGCCCACCGAGGCCCGCGCCGTCGTCCAGACGGGCTTCGTCGTGGCGGGCGCGGACGGCTATGTGGCCCCGGCCGAGGAGCAGGTGCTGCGGGAGGCGTGCGGGGTGCTCAACCTGTCGCCGCAGGAGTTCGGGTTCTGACGTCGAGGAGCCGGTGACGGCTCAGCCGTGGTGCGGTGGGCCCGGCAGGGTCGTGAGGTCCGGTGCCGGTTCGGGCCAGACCAGCAGCAGCGGGCACGGGGCGTGGTCGACGACGAAGCGGCTGACGGGGCCGAGGCTGTGCGGGCCGAGCCGGGTGCGGTCGCCGTCGCGGGCCAGCACCAGCAGGTCGGCGCCGTCCGCCGCGGCGACGACCTCGCGTTCGACGCGGCCGGTGCGCTCCGTGCGGGCGCAGGGCCGGCCCAGCCGTTCGGCGGCGGCGCCGAGGAGGCTCTCGGCGGAGGCGGCGGCGAGGTGCTCGACCCGGGTGCCGGGGTCGCGTTCGCGGTGCCCCCGGCCCAGCAGCCCGGCGAACGCGCCGTGCGCGGCGTCGGCCACGTCGTCCCCGGTGACGTGCAGCAGGACGATCTCGGCGTCCTCGGGCGCGTGCCGGCGCGCGGCGTCCACGCAGGCCGGCCAGGTGCCCTCGACGATCCAGACGACCACGGCCATCGGCTTCAGCCTCCTCCGATCACGGCCAGTGAGGCCCACAGTGCCACCACGGCGGCGCACAGGCTCGCGGGTACGGCGTACAGGCCGAGCCGGGTGAACTCCCCCAGCCGTACCTCGGTGTCGTGGGCGTGCACGATACGCCGCCACAGCAGGGTGGCCAGCGACCCCGCGTAGGTCAGGTTCGGCCCGATGTTCACGCCGAGCAGCACCGCGAGGACGGCGCCCGGCCCGGACCCGGTGGTCAGCGGCAGCAGGACCAGGACGGCGGGCAGGTTGTTGATGACGTTGGCGAGGACGGCGGCCAGCGCCGCGATGCCGAACAGCGCGGCCAGACCGGTGCCGTCGGGGACGAGGCGCCCGAGGGCGGTGTCGAGCCCGTTGTCCACGACCGCGCGGACGACGATCCCGAGGGCCAGGACGAACGCGAGGAACGGCAGGGACGCGGCGTTCAGCAGCGCCTTCGCGGTGGTGCGGCGCCGCAGCAGGGCCCGCACGGCGAGGACGGCCGCGCCCGCCAGGGCCGCCCAGGCCGGGTCGACGCCGACGGCGGAGGTCACCACGAACCCGGCCAGTGTGCAGGCCACCGTCACCAGGGCGAACAGCGGCAGTTCGGGGGCGTCGCCGCCGGACGGGGCCTGTGCGCCGGCGTCCAGGTCGGTGGCGAAGAAGCGCCGGAAGACGGCGTACTCGACGGCGATGGCGGCCAGCCACGGCAGCGCCATCAACGCGGCGAACCGGGTGAAGGTCAGCCCGCTGGCCGCGAACGCCAGCAGGTTGGTCAGGTTGGACACGGGCAGCAGCAGAGACGCCGTGTTGGACAAGTGGGTGCAGGCGTAGACGTGCGGTTTGGGCCGGGCGCCGAGCCGGGCCGCGGTGGCGAACACGACCGGGGTGAGCAGGACGACGGTGGCGTCCAGGCTGAGCACGGCCGTGATCACGGACGCGGCCAGGAACACCTGGCCCAGCAGCCGGCGCGGCCGGCCCGCCGCCGTCCGCGCCATCCACGCCCCGCACGCCTGGAACAGCCCCTCGTCGTCGCAGAGCTGGGCGAGGACCAGCACGGCCGCGAGGAAGCCGATGACCGGGCCGAGGCGTTCGGCCTCGTCCAGCGCGTGGGCGGGGGAGAGGGCGCCGGTGGCGACGACCAGTGCCGCGGCCGGCACGGCGGTCACCGCCTCGGGCAGTCCGAAGGGACGGACGACGGCACCGGCCAGCACGAGCACGAGCAGGGCCACGGACAACGTCTCCGCGAGCGAGGCGTTCAGCTTCCGGTCCTTCCGGGCGGGGCGGGGGTCCGCCGGTCGTTCTCGCCGCACGGTACTCCGCGCGGGCGGCCCTCCGTCCGTCCCACCCCCTGCGGCCGGCCCGATCCCGACCGCGCGGGCCACCAGGGGGTCACCGGCTCCCGCCCTACCGGCCCTCGGCCGCCTCGCGGGTGGGCGCCCTCGACGGCACCGTCCCCCGCGCCGACGGAGAGGCCGTCGTCTCCGCCCTGCGCCGGGCCGTCTCCTCGTCCTCCGGTGCGGGCGTCGCGCGGTCCCGGGTGCCCTCGGTGGGCACGGAGGGGTCCGTCCGCGCCGGGGGCGACGACGGGGTGCGCCGCGCGGACGGCTCCGTGCTGGGCGTCGGCACCGGCTCCGGTACCGGGGTCGCCGGTGCCGTGCGGCCGCTCGTGGGAGGCGCGAGCGGCGGGGCGGGGGTCGTCGGCGGGTCCGGGCGCTGCGAGGTGAACGGCAGTGCGGCCAGGAGCGCCACGGCACAGGTGACGCCCACCCCGGCGGCCGTACGCGCCAGGCGCCGGCGGGACGCGCGGCGGCGGATCGCCTCGTAGCGGCCGGGCGGCGGGGCCAGGTGCTCGGACGGCGGGCGCAGGACCACGACCAGCGGGTCGTCGTCGGCCAGGGCGCGGCCGTCCGGTTCATCGCCGTCAACGCGAGTGGTCAAGGCTTCTCCTCAGGTGGACGCGGAGCAGTTCGCGGGCCGCGTGCAGGTCGGCCTTGACGGTTCCTTCCTTGCGCCCGGTCAGCACGGACACCTCCCGGATCGGCATGTCAGCGTAGTAGTGGAGAAGGAGCGGGATGCGCAGCCGTTCCGGCAGGGACTGCACCAGCAGCCGGACCGAGGGGTCGGCCTGTTCGGGGTGCGGGGCGACGGCGACCTCGGTGGTCGCGCGGCGCACGGCCCGGCGTTCGCGCTCCAGCTTGCGCCAGTGGTCGCGGACCAGGTTGGCCGCGGTGACGTAGAGGAAGCCGCGCGGCTCCTCCACCCGGCTCCAGCGGGCCCAGAGCCGTGTGAAGGACTCCGACGCGATCTCGTGCGCCGTCTCGTCGTCGTCGACCAGCCGGCGGCACCAGCCGGCCAGACGGGGATAGAGGGCGGCGAACAGCTCGGACGCCGCCTCGTCTCGGGACCGTTTCAACGCTCTCCATGGTCGGGCCGGCGACCTGGTCCGGTGGCCGGGGTGTCACGGGGGAGGATGCCGGTACGGCCGCACGCGTTGCGCGTCCGTGCCGGTTTCCCGCCGCGCCGGGTCAGGGGGATGTGGAGCTCAGCACCGCGAACACGATCACGTTGTCGCGGTACTCCTGTCCCTCCTTGGGCCCGCCGCAGGTGATCAGCCGCAACTCGGGCCGGTCGACGTCCCCGTAGACGTCGTCGGCGGGGAACTGGGCCTTGGCGACGGTGCGGACGGAGCTGACGGTGAACCGCGCGGTGCTGCCGTCCGCCCGGCGCGCCTCGATCCGGTCCCCCGTGCGCAGCCGCACGAGGTCGCGGAAGACGCCGTCGCCGTAGTCGCCCACGGTGACATGGCCGAGGACGACCGACGGGCCGACCTCACCGGGGGTGGGCGAGTGCCGGTACCAGCCCGCGCGGTCGTGGGCCGTGACGGGCGGTACCTCGACGGTGCCGTCCCGCTCCAGCCCCAGCCGGATGAGCGGGGTGTCGACGTCGATGGCGGGGATGCGCAGCCGGACGGGGGCCGAACGCCCCAGGGCGCGTGCGGGGTTCGCGCTCGCGTCGGCGGACCGGTCGCCGGTCTGCCGGGTGCCCCGCGTCCGGCGGGCGGGCGCGCTCGCGGGCTCCGGGGCCCCGCCGCCGCACCCCACCAGGACCGAGGCGACCGCGGCCGTGCCGAACGCGCGCCGGGACAGCGGCGTCATGCGCCGTGCGTCCGCCGGCGCCGGACGACGAACGTCGCCGCGCCTCCGGCGAGGAGCACCGCGGCCGCGCCGCCGCCGACCAGGCCGCCCGCGGCGGTCCCGGACGACGTGCCGGCCACGCCCGTGTCGGGCGCTCCGGACGGGCGGACGCCGACCTGGCCGCGCTCCGCGGGCACCGCGGACGGTGCCCGGGTCGGTTCGGCGGTGGAGGGCACGGGGGAGGCCGCCTCGTCCGCGGGGCGGGTCGAGGGCACCGGCGAGGCGTCCTCCGACGCGCGGGTCGGCGCCGGGCGGGGGGTGGAGCTGTCGGCGAGGGCCGGGGCGGCGCTCGCGAGCAGGGCGGTGCAGGTGAGGGCCAGGGCACTGAACACGGTTCGGCGCATCGGGTCGCTCTCTTTCGTCGTTCGCCCGGCGGAACGTCGGGCGGGTGGTGACGGGTCGAGCGGAGAGACGACGCGGCCCCCGGCCGGGTTGTAAAGAGATGGCAAAGCCGTGTGAGGGGGTTCTCCTGGAACCCGGGACACCCGCACCTGACCGGGCGACAGGCGGCAGGCGCCGGGAATTCCCTTGCCGCGCCCGGAGGTTGACCGGTCACGTCCGCCGACGAAGGAGAACGCCGTGCCCGAGACCCCCGCCGAGCAGCCCGGCCGGGTGCGTGAACTCCGGCTCGTGGTCACGGCCGACGACTACGACGAGGCGCTGCGCTTCTACCGGGACGTGCTCGGCCTGCCCGAGCAGGCGGCGTTCTCGTCCCCGGACGGCCGGGTCACCATCCTGGACGCGGGCCGGGCCACCCTGGAGCTGACCGACCCGCACCACGCCGAGTACATCGACGAGGTCGAGGTGGGCCGGCGGGTCGCCGGACACGTCCGGGTCGCCTTCCAGGTGGACGACTCCCCGGCGGTCACCGCCCGGCTCGCGGCGGCCGGCGCCGAGGTGCTGGCCGAGCCGACACGGACGCCGTGGAACTCCCTGAACTCCCGCCTCGAGGCACCGGGTGCCCTGCAGCTGACGCTGTTCACGGAGCTGGGCGGGGCGGCGGAGGAACCGGCGGGAGGCGATTCCCCCCAGCCGTAGCCCATTCGTCCGTTTTGGTGATAATTGAGGCATGGATACGGCGACGCTTGAACTGGCGGCCACGGGGACCGAGGTCCTTCGCTGGATCGCCGCTCTGGCAGGTGGGATTTTCATCGCCGGCGCACTGGTATGGGCGGTGCAGTTCGGCATGCGGGTCCGCGACAAGGAGTCTCCGCGGCCCACCCCCGAGGAACAGACGCACCTCCCCGAGACCGGTGCCGTCCACGAGATCCGTGAGGTGCGGGAGCCCGACGAGGTGCCGCACGCGCAGGACGCGACCCGTCTCCTGCCGCACGAGCTGCACGCCGCGAGCAGCAGGCGCAGCGAGGACCAGCACCGCAGGCGCTGGGATCCGGGCCACAGCGGGTCCTTCGGAGGCGGTGGCATCGGCCACCGCTGACCCCTCGCGGGTCAGGAGGGGTCCGGGGCGAGGGCCAGGGCCAGGATCACGAAGAAGTCCACGGCCACCATGATCACCGACCAGACCGGCGCGTACGGCAGGAACAGGAAGTGGGCGACCATGCCGAGCGACGCCAGGAGGATTCCGGTGATCCTGGCCCACCAGGCGCCCTTCAGGATGCCGTAGCCCACGCACACGGCGACCACGCCGAGGGCGAGCAGGACCCAGCCCCAGGTCGTGAGGCTCGCCTCGAAGACGTACTGGCCGACCTGGGTGTAGACGTCGTCGGCGGCGAGGGCGGAGATGCCCTGCAGGATGGCGAGCACGCCGTCGACCAGCATCAGCACACCGGCGAAGACCAGCCCGCCGGTGAACCAGTCGGACGCGCGGCCGGTCCCGGCCGCCGGGGCGGGTCGTGCCGTCCGGGGCGCGGACAGGCCGGTGGAGCTGTGGGCCGCGTCGGTGGCGTGCGCCTGCGATGGCTGCTGCTGCTGGGTCATGGCTGCCGTACCCCACTTCTCGCGGTGTCCGCGATCGGTCGTCGAACGGGTGCTGCGGTCGGTACGACGATCCGGGCGCCCCGGGCCGCCCACCAGGGGACACGGGCCGATCGGGTGACGGCCGGGGTGCGCGCGGACCGGTCGCGCCCTTCACTTGAGGAACCGCCGGACATCCCCAGGAGTCGTCATGCACTCTCCCCGCACCCCGCGGACGCGGTCCGCCGTCCTGCTGACGGCCGCCGCGCTCACCGCCGTCACCCTCACCTCGTGCTCGGACGACGGCACCCCCTCCTCGGTGGCCAGCAAGGCGGCGTCCGCGGTCGCCTCGGCCACCGCGGAGGCGGGCCGCGCGCTGGATGAGATCAAGGGCGGCGTGAACGCCAAGGACGCCGTACGGGTGGGCGGCACCACGAAGGACCCCGACGGCCGTGCGAAGGCCGAGATCACGGTGAAGAACACCACCGGCTCGACGAAGTCCTTCGCCGTGCAGGTCGACTTCAAGGACGAGGACGGCAAGCTGGTGGACGCGGCGGTGGTGACCGTGTCCGACGTGGCGGCGGGCGCCACGGGCAAGGGCACCGCTCGCAGCACCCGCGACCTCAGCGGCCAGGTGCGCGCGGAGGTGGCGCGGGCGGTGCGCTACTGAGCGATGCCCCGCACGGACGTCCGGGAGCCGGCACACGGCCGTCAGCCGGCGACCATGATGTCGATCTGCTCGCTGGTCGCGGACATCCCGTTCAGCGTGGCCGTGGCCTGGAGGCGGCCCGGCCCGGCGGGCAGGGCGACGCCCGGCACGCACGACCAGGTGCCGTCCGGCGCGGCGGTCGCCGAGCAGACCTCCTGCTCCAGCGCGTCCAGCACGGTGACCTGGGCGCCCGGGTAGGCGATGCCGGAGGTCTCGGGCGAGCCGACCAGGGCCACGCCGGAGTCGGGGCGGGACAGGGTGGGGGCGGGCAGCCCGACCGTCACGGCGCAGCCGCCGCGCTGGTGGACGATCCCCTTGGCGTCCCGCAGGTCCAGGGAGCAGTCGGGGAGCCGGGTGCCGGGTTCGGCGTCCGGGGACACCGTCAGCATGAAGGGGAACGTACGACCGTGCCAGGCGCCGGCGGAGGCCGCCCCCTCGAAGGCGTACGAGGCGCTGTGGCCCCCGGCGGCCACCGTGCCCCGGTAGCCGGTGTCGGTGAACGGCACACCCGTCACCCGGGTGCCGGCCGGTGCCGTCAGCGTCAGCACACTGCCCGCCCCGAGGGGCGCGCCCTCGTAGCCGCCGACGTGGACGAGGCCCGCGTGGCCGGGCTCGATGGTGGCGCTCGCCCACAGTTCGTGGCCCACGGGGTCGGGCGAGCCGCCGGCCGCCTGCGCCGTGCCGGGCGGTCCGGCCGCGAGCAGCGTGCCGGCGGCGGCCAGCGCGGCGAGGATCGTCGTCTTCCAGGTCCTGCTCATCGTCGGGGGAGCTCCTCACATACCTCGGCGGTACCCCGCCCTCGCCCGCGATTCTCGTGGCCGGGGCCCCGCCCGGCCCGCGCTCGGCGGCCGGACGGGGCCGGTGGGACGACAGCTACCACCCGTCCGGGCGCGGCGGCGGGCGCTCCTACGCGAGCCAGGCCGTCGTGTCCGGGGCGAGCCGGCCCGACTCCAGCGGGGCGCTGCTGAGCAACACCTCCCCCGGCGGCGGCTCGACGGCCTCGGCGGAGAGGTTGGCGACGCAGCGCCAGCCGTCGGAGCGCGCGAAGTGCAGCACCCCGGCCGGGGCGTCCGGGAGCCACCGCAGCTCCTCGCCGTCCAGGAGCTTGCGGCGCAGCCGCAGGGCCCGGCGGTACAGCTCCAGGGTCGAGTCCTGCACGCCGTCCTGGGCCTCGACGGCGTACGCGGCGAAGCGCTGCGGCTGCGGCAGCCAGGCCCCGCCCGCGCCGAAGCCGTACGAGGGGCCGGTCGGCGTCCACGGCAGCGGCACCCGGCAGCCGTCGCGGCCCTTGCGCACCCGTCCGGTCTGCTCCCACACCGGGTCCTGCAGGACTTCCACGGGCAGGTCGGCCACCTCGGGCAGTCCGAGCTCCTCGCCCTGGTAGAGGTACGACGAACCGGGCAGCGCCAGCATGAGCAGGGTGGCGGCGCGGGCGCGGCGCAGGCCGGCCGCCTCGTCGACCTCGGGGGCGTGCCCGCCGGACAGCAGCCAGGCGTTGTCGTCGGTGCCGGGCGGCAGCATCAGCCGGGAGGTGTGCCGGACGACGTCGTGGTTGGACAGCACCCAGGTGGCCGACGCGCCGGCCGAGCGGGCGGTGGCGAGCGAGTCGGTGATGATCCGGCGCAGCTCCTCGGCGTCCCAGCCGGCCTGGAGGTACTCGAAGTTGAACGCCTGGCCGAGCTCGTCCGGGCGGGCGTACAAGGCGCGGCGGGCGCTCGGGTTCACCCAGGCCTCGGCGACCGCCATGCGGGGCGGGCGGTAGGAGTCGAGGATCTTGCGCCAGTCGCGGTAGATCTCGTGGACCTCGTCGCGGTCGTAGAAGGGGTGGCTGCCGGGCGGGAGGTCGGGGAGCGCGTCCTCGCGGCTCAGCTGGGGCGTGCCGAGGTCGCGCAGCGGTTCGTCCAGGTCCTTGGCGAGGGCGTGGGCGACGTCGACGCGGAAACCGTCGACGCCCCGGTCGGACCAGAACCGCAGGGTGGTCCGGAAGTCGGCGCGGACCTCCTCGTTCTCCCAGTTGAGGTCCGGCTGTTGAGGGGTGAACAGGTGCAGGTACCACTGCCCGTCGGGCACCCGCCGCCAGGCGCTGCCGCCGAACACGGACTGCCAGTCGGTGGGCGGGAGTTCACCGTGCACGCCGCGTCCGTCGCGGAAGACGTAGCGTTCGCGGGCGGCCGAGCCCGGTCCGGCGCGCAGGGCCTCCTGGAACCAGACGTGCTGGTGCGAGGTGTGGTTGGGGACCAGGTCGACGATGACCTTCAGGCTGAGGCGGTGGGCCTCGGCGACGAGGACGTCGAAGTCGTCCAGGGTGCCCAGGCGCGGGTCGACGTCCCGGTAGTCGGCGACGTCGTAGCCGCCGTCGGCCAGCTCGGACGGGTAGAAGGGGCTCAGCCACAGGGCGTCGGCGCCGAGGGCGGCGATGTGCCCGAGGCGCTGGGCGACGCCCTTCAGGTCCCCGAGCCCGTCGCCGTCGCCGTCGGCGAAGCTGCGCGGGTACACCTGGTAGATGACGGCCTGGCGCCACCAGTCGGGGTTGCTGGACGAGAGGTCGGGCGTGGAGGTGCGGACGGTCACGCGGTCTCCTCGTGGATGGGTACGGCGACATCGCTAACACTGTCCACTTGGCCCGAAAAGCGAACACCGCGCAGAGCGGATCGAATCATTCCTCCTGTGACGAGATCGTGACGCCCGATTGAACTTCCCTTGCGTTTACGCAGGTTGACACGAGTGATCCGCCCCAAGACGATGTGCTCACGCTGTGGCGCATGTGACCAGTGGGCCCAGTGTTTCTTCTTCGACCACTCTCCACCCCACGAGGGGATACGCATGTCCATAGCGAGACGTGTCACCGCACGGCGGCTGCTGGGGGCGGGCGCCGCGTCGCTCGCCCTGTGCGCCGCCACCGTCGCCTCCGCCTCCGGCGCCTGGGCCCACGGCTCCTCGGGCGGGGACGGCTGGAACTCCGGCGGCAGTTACCGGCCCGGCACCGGCGCCGGCACCCGGACCGCCACCGACCGCTGCGAGTTCTCTCTCGACGGAACGCACTTCACGGCCTCCGTGAAGGTCGACGACCAGAACCTGAAGGTCACCGGCGACGGCAAGGCCCACATCACCGTGCGCGCCGCCGCCGACGCCACGACCTGCACCGCCTCGCTCGCGTCCTACCTCGCCCACGGCTCGACCTTCGCCACCTCCGGCGAGCAGGTCTTCGTCGACTTCGACACGGTCACGGTGCAGCCGGGCGCCACCGACACCCTCGACATCGCCGTCCCGGACGCCGGCTGCTTCGCGCAGATCGACCTGTACCGCGGGGCCGTGAAGTTCGACGGGAAGCACGACGCGAACGACGGCTTCGAGCACGGGGACCTGCCCAAGGGCCCGGACCGCCCGGTCATCAAGGACAAGCTGATCGCGGCCTGGAACGGCGGCACGAAGGACTGCACGGCCGAACCGCCGGCCACCGAGGAGCCCCCCGCCACCGAGCCCCCGGCCACCGAGCCCGGCACGCCCTCCGAGCCGGCGCCGTCCACCCCGGCCGACGAGACGGCCCCGCCCGCCTCCGAGACGCCCGGTGACGAGTCGCCTGCCCCGGAGCCGTCCGGCTCGACCTCCGCTCCGGCGCAAAAGCCCCAGGGGGGCGGCGGTGACCTCGCGCAGACCGGTGGCAGCAGTGCGACCGGCCCGATCGCGCTCGGTGCCGTGGTGCTGGTCGCGGGCGGCGCGGCGTTCGTCGTCGCCTCCAAGCGGCGCCGCTCGGCCCGCTCCTGAGCGAGGACGCCGACGGGGCCCGGGGTTGACCGCCTCGGGCCCCCGTGCAGGTGCGTGAGGGGGCGCCGACGGACCGTCAGGCGCCCGCGACCGTCTCCAGATAGAGCTTCACGAACCGGTCCACGTCCACGTCGAGAGCCACGTCCACCAGGGACTGCTCGCGCAGCCCGGCGTGGATCTCGGACTCTCCGGGGCGGGGGCGCCGGTCCACCAGGGTCTGGCCACGGGCGGGTCCGGGCGCCAGGGAGACCTCCACCGGGAGCAGCCGGCTCGTGATGCCCGCCGGGTCCACGACCGTGCAGACCGCGCCCGCGTCCCCGATCCCGCCGGCCTCCGGGTCGCCGTCGACGTCCGGTGCGGCGGGCCGGTGCGCGAGCAGGTCCCCGGCGAGCCGGGCGCCCGGCTCCGCGCTCTCCCGCAGCCGGCGGACGTCCGCGCCCGGCACCACGACCCGCTGGAAGACGTCCAGGCCGTACATGGTGATCGGCACCCCGGCGGTGAGCAGGATCGCCGCGGCCTCCGGGTCGTGCCACACGTTGAACTCGGCCACCGGCGTGGCGTTTCCGCAGGCCACCGCGCCGCCCATGAACACGATCCGCTCGATGTTGTCCGTCACCCCGGGGTGGGTGCGCAGCAGCAGGGCGATGTTGGTGAGAGGCGCCGTCGGGATGAGGGTGACCGGGCGCGGGGACGCCAGGATCTCCCGGCGCAGCAGGTCCACCGCGCCGGTGCCGGCCGGGGCGCGGGTCGGGGCGGGCAGGTTCAGGTCGCCCATGCCGTCGTCGCCGTGCACGTGCCGGGCCGAGCGGGACGGCTCGATCAGGGGGCGGGCGGCCCCGCGGGCGACGGGGATCTCCGGGGCGCCGGCCACCTCCAGCACGGTCAGGGTGTTGCGCACGACGCCGTCCACGTCCGTGTTGCCGGCCACGCAGGTCACCGCGCGCAGGTCCAGCCCCGGATGGCGTACCGCGAACAGCAGCGCCAGGGCGTCGTCCACGCCCGTGTCACAGTCGATGATCACCGGGATCGGCCGGCCGTCGTTCGTCACGGCGGGTCTCCTTCTGGAGCAGTGCGGTGGCGGGCCCTACGAACCGACCTTACGGTGTCGTACAGGTGGAGTGCGTCGCCGTACGGCGTCGCCACGCGGACACGCGTGCGCGGCGTCGTACGGCGTCTTTGCTGTCCAGGACTCCTCCTCGTCCGTCCGGGACTCCCTCCTCGATCTGCCGCCGGCGCCCCGGGCACGCGCCGCGTCACCCGGACGGCCCGGCGCGCTGGTGGGACAGGGCCCGCGGTGGTGCTTTGGGAACACGTGCCGATCTTGAGCGCGTCCCTCACCCCAGCCCAGGGAGGCCTGCGATGCTCCGTCCCCCGGCCCGTGCACTCGTCGCCCCGGCCCTCTCGGCCGCCGCCCTGCTGACCGCCTCCGCGTGCGCCCTCACCGGTCAGGAACAGGCCGCGCCCCCGCCCGTGAACGTCCCCGCCTCCCAGTCCCCGGCCGCCGCCCCGACGCTCACGGAGGCTCAGGCCAGAGCCGCGCTCGTCACCGAGGCCGACCTCGGGGAACCGTGGGTGCCCACCCGGGGCTTCGCGACCTGGCGGGAGGCCATGCTGAAGGCGACGGCCGAGCCCGCTGAGTGCGGGGCCCTGCTCGACGCGCTGTACGCGGAGGAGTTCTTCGGCCCCGACGCCCTCACGCGGGCGGCGGTCGCGCTGGACGACGAGCTGGGCGACGCTCAGCTGCGCTACCAGGTCGTCGTCCAGCGCCCGGGCGGCCTGGACCAGGCGCTGCGCCGGATCGGCGAGCTGCCGCGGCGGTGCGGGTCGTTCACCGCCACCGCGGCGGGCGGTCCGCTGTCCGTGGAGGTCAGGGCGGTCGGCCTGCCGGAGATCGGGGACGCCCGGCAGGCCCTGCGGATCGTCGTCGGCGCCGTCTCCGAGTACGAGGACGCGCCGCGGCTCACCCTGGACGTGGCCGCCGTCCGGGTGGGCGACGACGCGATCACCGTCACCAACGGCAGCCTCGGCGAGGTGCCGTCCGACGCCACCCTGACCGCCGTCGAGCTGGGCACGAGGCGTCTGGAGGAGGTCAGGAAGCGGGGCCGGGCCACGGTCTGAGCCGGACCGCGCACCCCCGAGGCGGTGTCTCGCCGATCACGCGGGCTCCCGGCGCTCGCTGATCCGGCCTGATCGGCAGGACCCGGCCTAGGCCATGCGCTCCACGGCGTCCTTGGCCTCCGCGAGACCCGCGCCGGTGATCTCCCGGTAGACCTTGATCGCCTGGATCTTCCTGTCGTCCCGGAGCAGCGCCGCCACCTCCGCCAGGCGCGGGTCCTCCTCCCGCAGCCCCAAGTGCCCGAGGACCAGGTCGAGTTTGTGCTCGATCCGGGCCGCGCGCCGCTCCGCCTGGGACATCCGGCTCTGCACGCTCAGCAGGAGCAGGACGCCGGCGGCCACCGCGAAGATCACAGCCATCGTCTCCATGCCGTGGAGGACGCCGCCGGGGCCGCCGGGGTTCACTCGGTGTCGAAGCGCAACCGGTGGGCCACCACGTCCTGGGAGACGTCGAGGGCGGTACGGCCCTGCGCGAACGCGTGCGCCCGCAGCCGGGCCAGTGCCTCGTCCGTGCCCACGCAGAGCTGGGCCACGATCATGCCGGTGGCCTGGTAGAGCGGGTCGTGGTCGGCGGCGAGGCCGCCCAGCCACACCTCCTCGCCCTGCCCGTCCGGTGTGTGGGGGAGCGCCATCAGGGCCAGCGTCAGCATTCCGGCGACCAGCCGGGCCGTGCGCAGGTCCCGGCCGGACAGCTCGCCTGGGGTGTCGCCGTAGAGGTCGAGGGTGCCGACGCACACCTGGGCGTCGCCGAGCGGCAGGGAGTACACCGCCCGCACTCCGGCCGCCGTGGCCAGCTGGGCGAAGACCGGCCAGCGTGCCACGTCCCGCCCGGCGGTCAGATCGCCGGCGAGCACGGGGGCGCGGCTCCGCGCGGCCCACTGGCAGGGTCCGTCGCCCAACGTCGCCTGGATCTCCGTCACATACGCGGCCCGCGGGCCGGTCGCGCCGAGCTGGACCGGCATTCCGTCGTTGTGCAGCGACACACTGGCGCCCGCCACGGGCAACAGGTCGACGGCGACCCGGCACAGCCGGACCGGCGCCTCGCCGGGACCGGCACCGCGCAGGCTCTCGGCGATCACGTCCGCGGCACGCCGGGGCTCCGGCCCCGGTCCACCACGGTGATCGTCTCTGCGCCGCACGGATGCCTCCCGGTGTGGCAGCGGGCAGCGGTCCGGTGGCTCCCGGCCGCCCACCCCGGACCAGCCCCGTCTACCCGGCCCCCGCCCCCCGAAACCCCGGACACGCCCGACCGCCCCGGGACACCACGGCGGCTACGAGCGCACCCCTGCCCTCACAACGGCGGCTGCGCCGGGGCCGGGCCCAGGGTGGTGGTGCCGGGGGCCGTGCGGTGGCCGAGGCCGGTGCGGTAGGCGTCCAGGGCCGCCTCGACGCGGCCGGTGCGGCGGAGCAGGTCGCCGAGCAGGCGGCACAGGTCGGCCAGGTCGCCGACCGCGCCCGCGCGTTCCAGCAGGCTCAGGGCGCGGACGTAGTGCTCCTCGGCGGCCTCGGTGTCCCGGGAGTCCTCGGCGATGATGCCGAGCAGCCGGTGGGCGGCGGCGGAGTGCAGGGCGCCGCGCTCGGAGCTGAGGTCGCTGAGGACCTCGTGGAGCAGGGCGGCGGCCTCGTCGGACTTGCCGCGCCGGTGCAGCACGTCGGCGAGCTCGACGGCGACCTGGCTCGTGTAGAGGGTGGCGCGCTGGGCCGTCAGCATGGTCTGCGCCTCGCGCATCTCCGCCTCGGCGCGAGCCAGGTCGCCGTTCTGGGCGTAGACGTAGCCGCGCATCCAGTGGCAGTTGGCGAGCTCGGTGCGGATCTGCAGCTGCCGGTACAGCTCGGCGGCCTTCGCAAGGGAGGCGTCGGCCTCGGCGACCCGGCCCTCGGCGAGCAGGGTGCGGGCCACGGACCGGTGCATCCGGGCCACCAGCGCCGGGTCGCCGGCCTGCGGGGCGAGGGCCAGGGCGTACTCGGCGGCCTGGGCGGCGCGGGCGTGGGCGCCCATGTCCATGTAGGGACCGATGACGCTGGCGTACAGCAGCAGCAGGGCGTCCGGGTCGTGCAGTCCGCCGCGGTTGAGCTCGTCGAGCGCGGACTCCAGGAGGTAGACGGCGTACCGGAGTTCACCGGCGAGGTAGTGGGAGACAGCCCTCCCGCGCACGGCCGGGGCCCGGGCGGGCAGCGGCGCCCCGGCCGCCGTGAGCACCTGCTCGGCCTGCTCGAAGTGGCCGCGCGCGATGTCCAGTTCACCGGCGTCGAGGCCGCAGTCGCCGAGCCCGATCAGGGCGGCGGCCCGCTCCTCGGCGAGGCCGTGGCCCGTCGCCTCGGCGAGCAGGCCGGTGAACTGCCCGGCCGCCGCGTCGGTGTCGCCGACGGCGAGGACCCGCTGGGCCTCGGTGAGACCCAGGCGCAGATCGGTGACGAGGTGGGCGGGGCGGCCGGTGGCCAGCTCCTCGAAGGCGACCCCGAGCCGGTCGGCGATGTGCCGCAGCGCCTCGTCGGAGGCGCGCACCCGCCCGGCCTCCAGGGTGGAGATGTAGGCGGGGCTGTACGCCGGTTCGGCCAACTGCCGCTGGGTCAGGCCCCGATCGGCGCGCAGCTGCTGCACCCGGCGTCCGATGGTCCCCGGTTCATCACGGTCCGACACACTCAACTCCCCCTGGCGCCCTTGCCGTTCCACTCCCACAGCCCCTAGGTTAAACCGCGTATTAAACGTGGTTAACCCTTGGCTGTTGCGAGGTCGCCGTGCAGCAACGCACCAGCACCACCGAGCGCTACACCCGGGGCGTCGCCGCCGCCGTGGTCGCCGTGACGACCCTGGTCCTGGCGGCCAACGCGGGCCCGGCGAGAGCGATGGAGCCGAATCCGGCACAGCAGCGGAATCAGCATGTCATTCCGCCGGCTGCCGCGCGGTAGGTCTCACGGAATCACCACCGGCCCGGCCCCCGGTTCTCACCCGCTGACCTGGAGCTGCCGCAGCTGCCGGTGCACGTTCTCCAGGGCGCCCTGCCGGCGGCCCGGCACCCGGCTGCGCAGTTCCACCAGGATCGGGCCGAGTTCACGGGCGAGCGCCGGGTCGTCGATCCGGTGCCACTGGTGGTGGGCGTGGTCGACCGCGGACTCCACCGCGGGTGCGTCCGGGGACTGTCCCGCGGTCAGCCGCGCGGAGGCGACCGTCAGCCAGGTACGGCAGCTGCGCACCGGGTCCCCCGCCAGCATCGCCAGGTCCGCGCGGACCTCGATCCAGTGCAGGGCCTGCTCGGAGACGGGCCCGTGGGTGTGCACGGCCGTCTGCTCGTGCCGGGCGGCCAGCGCGTCCGCCTCCGCGTGCCGCCCGGCCCGCACGGCCTCGGAGATCGCGGTATGCGGGTCGCCCGGCGCGGGCGGATACGCGGTCAGCACGATGTCGACGCCCACCCCGGCCTCCGGCGCGATCCGCTCCAGGGCCTGCGCGTGGAGCCGGTCCAGCGGCGGCCGGAGCCCGCTGCGCAGCAGCGTGGCCACCGCCTTCATGTACGCCGGGCCGGCGGGCGCCCGGCGGCCCGGCGGCGGGGCGATCCGGCCGAGGACGGTGGTGCCGCGGCCGCAGTCCAGAGGGTGGGCGCGCAGCCACTCCCAGGTCTCGGCGTCGGCGTGCAGATCGAGGAGGAGGGACGTCGACCCCGGCGGGCGCAGGCGCAGCTCGTCCCGGAACCAGTGCCAGGGAAGCCCCGTGTAGCGGACCGTGGCCGGTGTCGAGCGGGCCAGCGCGAGGTGCGGCAGGCGCTGGCGCCGGTCCAGGTGCAGCTGGCCGGTGACGAACACGGTGAGCGGGCCGGGGGAGACGGCGGCGGCCCGCAGCCGGGTCAGGACGGCCTGCGGCTCCAGCGGGTCGGCGAGCTCGACCACGTTCGCGGTGCCCGTGCCGGACAGCACGGGGGGCGGCACGGCGGCCAGGACCGGGAGCACGGCGGCGGCGTCCACCAGACGCCCCCGGCCGGCCGGAGCGGCGGCGAGCAGCAGCACTGTTCCGGGCATCGGTCCCTCCCCGTCCCCCGTCGATCACGTACGGCAGCACCGTAACCGCTGTGCGTGTGTGCGGGGGATCTCAGGGGGGTGAACGTCCGTCCCCCCGCTGCTCCTTCCCCGCCGGGGGGAGGCGCCGGACCGCGAACACCGTGGTGTCGTCGCCGAGATGCCCGCCGCTGTGCCGCAGCGTGCTCTCCCGGACGAAGTCGACCAGCCGCCCCGGCTGCGCCAGGCCGGGGTCGGCGGCGACGGCCTCGGCGACCGTGCCGGCCAGCGGGAAGAAGGCGCCGCGCCCGTCCCGTGCCTCGGTGACCCCGTCGGTCGTCATCAGCAGCGTCTCGCCGTACCGCAGGGGCGCCCGCAGGACCGGCGGTGGCCCGGCGGCCGGGTCGAGTTCGCTCAGGCCGACCGGGAGGCGGGCGTGCGGCCGCAGCGCCCGTACTCCGTCGGGGCCGACGACGAGAGGGCTGTCGTGCCCGAGCACGAGGGCCTCGATGGTCTCCGGCTCCGCGTCGGGGAAGCCCACCAGGACGACCGTCGCGAACCGGTCGCCGTCCGCCCGGCCGAGCGCGGCCCTCATCCGCACGTGCCGCTGGAGGCGCACCTCCAGCCGGGTGGCGATCGTCGGCAGGTCCGGCTCGTGGTAGCCGGCCTCCCGGAACGTGCTGAGCAGCGCGGCGGCCACCTCGACCGCGCCGAGCCCCTTGCCCTGGACGTCGCCGAGGATCACGCGCGTGCCGTGCAGCCCGGTCTGGATGTCGTAGAAGTCGCCGCCGACCCGGGCCTCGCTGTCGGAGGCGAGATAGACGGCCGCGTGCTCCAGGCCGCCCCAGCCGGGCGGCAGCGGGCGCAGCACGGTGCGCCGGATGGTGGCCGCCACGTCCTCGATGTGCAGCATCCGCTCCTCGCCGCGCACCCGCACCACACAGGCCAGCGTGGCGAGGACACCGCCGAGGGCGGCGAGGATCAGATCGGGCAGACCGGCCTGGAACTGGTGCGGCAGCAGCGCGTCGGCGGCGAGGTACGTCAGGGGCGCGAGCACGGCGTACACGGCCGTCCCCCACACCCCGCAGATCGCGGCCGCGGTGCCGGGCACCAGCACGATCCAGGACAGGATGCGGAAGTCGCTGCTCGTGCGGAAGTCGACGGCGACGATGCCGATGAGCAGCAGCAGCGGCGGCACCCAGGCCAGGCTCCTGCCCCGCACACGAAGGGGCCGCGCCCGGTGCGTGTCACCCAGCGGGCTGACCTCACCGTCGCTGACGGCCCTCATGGGCCTCAGCGAAACACGACGTCCGGCGTGCCGCATCCGGGCACCCGGCCGGGTGGCACCGGGCCGGCGCGCGACGCCGACTTGCCAGGCCGCCGCCCCAGGTGTGCTCTGGAGGGCGGGGGCGGAGAGGAAGGAGTGCTCTCATGGCTCATGCGGCACCCGCGTCCCGGCGGCGCACGACGAGCACACGCCCGTCCACCGACGTCCTCAGCCCGCGCGCGCACCGCGTCGCGAGCGTGGCCGTCCCGGTCGGCCTCGGTCTGATCTACGGCTACTGGGTCGCGGCGGACCGCCGTGCCGGCGGCGAGATCACCGGCTGGAACCTGCTCCTGGGCTTCGTCTCCGCGGTGGTGTTCATCCTGTTGTTCGTCGCCATCCGGGCCGTCTCCGGCCAGATGCGGCGCGAGATGCACGCGATCATGTGGGCCGCCTTCACCGGCTGCGCGGTCGGGTTCCTGTACAGCCAGACCGGCCACAGCGTCGTCAGGTCGTCCCTGATGGGGCTCGCCTTCGGCGCGGCCTGCTTCGTCGTGCTGTTCTACCGCTACTACACCCACGAGGACGCCGAGGGCAGACGGACCTCCTGAGCGCGCACACGGTGCGGCCCCGGCCGCGCGCCGGGGCCGCACCGCTTCCCCCGCCCCCCACCCGGGGATCCGGGGGTTCCTCCTCGCTCCCCCGACCCCTGGGACACCCGTCCGGGTGAACGCTCCGCCGGAGAGGGGAACCCCGCGCCCGGATGCAGGCACCCGGCGGGCGCCCCGGACCGCGCGGCCCTTCGCTTGAGGGGTGTCCACCCGGCTGCGCGACGGTCTGTCGGCGGCGCTGATCGCGCTGTCGTGCCTCCTCCTGCCGTTCGGCGCGTCGGCGGCCTGGGCCGCGTACGGGCTCGCCGACACCGGCCGCTACGTCACGGCCATGGCGCCACTCGCCTCCGACCCGGCCGTGCGCGGCGCGGTCGCCGACGCCCTGGGCACCGGGATCATGCGCGAGGTCGACCGGCGGCTGCCGGGCGCGCCCGCGGCGCCCGCGCCCGGCACGGTCCGCCCCTTCGTCCGGGACGCGGCGGACTCCTTCACCCGCACCTCGGCCTTCCGTGCCGCCTGGGACGCCGGAAACCGGGCGGTGCACGACGCCGTCCTGGACGCCCTGCGCGACGGCCGCCCGGGCCCCGTCACCGTCGATCTGGCGCCGATCACCGCCCAGGTCAAACAGCGGCTGCTGGACGACCACGTGACTGTCGCCCGGCACATCCCGGTCGAGCACACCGAGGTGCCCGTGCTCGGCGCCGACGAGCTGGCACGCCTGCGGAAGGGGTACGCCGTGCTGGAGGTCGCCGGGTTCTGGCTCCCCGTGGCCGCCGCGGTCCTCGCGGTGGCCGGGATCACCGTCGCCGCCTGCCGCCGCCGCGCGCTCACCGCGGCCGCGCTCGGCTCGGCGCTGGGCGGCGCGCTCCTGATCCTCGCCGTGGCCCTCGGCCGCCGGCTCACACTCGCCGACCTGCCCGACGCCGCCCACCGTCCGGCCGCCGAAGCCGTGTACGACGCGCTGACCCAGCCGCTGCGCTCGGTGTCCTGGTCACTGGTCGCCCTCGGCCTGGCCGTGGCCCTCGCGGCCCGGCTCACCGGCTACCTGGCCCGGCGCCGCCGGGCGGCCGACCGGCCCGCCACCGACCCCGCCCGCCCGCCGACCCGCGCCCGGATCTGACGGGACCCGGGGGGGCACCCGGTGCTCCTGGCACACCGGCACCCCACCTCGTAACGTCGTCGCCGTGACAGACCGGGGGAACCAGAACGGACGCGGACGCCACACGGCCGGACGGTGGCCCGCCGCGCTGCTCCTGCTCGGCGTCAGCGTCGTCGTCGCCTGCCGGGCCGCCGACGCCGACGCCCTCACCCCCCTTCCGCAGCTGCTGGCCTTCCTCCCGTGGCTGCTCGTGCCCACCGTGACCGGTCTGCTGCTCGCCCTGCTCGCCCGCTGGTGGACCGGCCTGGTCTGGGCGGTCGCGCTGCTCGGCCTGCTGGCCTGGTTCACCGACCCGTACGGCAGGAGCCACCGGCCCGACGGCCCGCCGCTGGCCTCCGTGCGCGTCCTGACCGCGAACGTCGAGTTCGGACAGGCGGCCGACGCGCTCGCCGCCGCCGTCCGCCGCGAGGAACCGGACCTCGTGTTCGTCCAGGAGTGCGAGCAGACCTGCGACGCCGTCCTCCGCCGGGAACTCGCCTCCGCCTTTCCGCACCGCGTGGCGGAGGTGGCCGCCGGGTCCCACGGCTCGGTGCTGCTCAGCCGTTTCCCGCTCGCCCCCGCCGAGGGCGTCGACGGCACCATGGCCATGCCGGGCGCCGTCGCCGACGTCCGCGGGCAGCCGGTACGGCTCCAGCTCGCGCACCCCATGCCGCCGCTGCCCGGCCGGACCGGGCCCTGGCGCCGCGAACTCGGGCGGCTGCGCGACCTCGCCGAAGGACGCGGCCGCACCCCGCTCGTGCTCGCCGGGGACTTCAACGCCTCCCAGGACCACGCGGCCTTCCGCCGCGTCCTGGACACCGGTCTGCAGGACGCGGCCCGGCTCGGCGGCCACGACCGCACCCCGAGCTGGCCGGCCCGCACGGCACCCGCGTTCGGCGCGCAGATCGACCACGTGCTGCTCTCCCGGGACTTCTCCGTGCGCGCGACCCGCTTCCTCGACCTGCCCGGCACCGACCACCGCGCCCTGCTCGCCGACGTCACCCTGCACCGCCGGCCGGACTGAACACATGGGCGCGGCCGCCCCGTGCAGAGGGCGGCCGCGTCATGTGGGGGGTGGTGCGTGGGGGAACCGCCCTACCGGCGGGCTCCCTTGTCGAGGGCCTTGTCGAGCGCGGCCGCGAACCCGTTGGCCCACAACTGCTCGACCCGGGCCCGCTCGTTGGCGTCCGGCTGGGAGTTGGTGCACGACGGGCCGGGGCCGCCGCCCGACATCAGCTCGCTGCACGGACCCTGGTAGTGGTCCGGCAGCCCGAGGACGTGGCCCGTCTCGTGCGTGGTGACGCGGGTGGAGTCGTACTGCTGGTTCTGCCGGTAGTCGAGGAAGACGTAGCCGTTGCCGTGCCCGTCCGTCGAGGCGTACGAGCCCCGCGAGTCGTTGCCCTCGCGGTACGTGAAGTCGGCGTTCGAACCGGACTGGAGCTTGACGTTGGAGACCGAGCTGTTCCAGATCTGGGCGCTGCGGGCTATCTGCGCGCTGAACGTGGGCGCGCGCGAGGCGTCGTAGACGACGGTGACCGCCGCGGCGGCCGTCGGACGCGCCGCCTGCTTCTCGGCGACCGACTTCAGCACGGCCTGGAAGAAGGCCTTAGAGGCGTCGGAGTCGGCCGTACCGGCGACGAAGCCGGCCTGGACGGGAGCCGGGGCCGCGGTCGCCGGGGCGACCGTGCCGAGGCCGAGGGCCGCGACACCGAGAGCGGCCGCCGCCGTCGTACGGGCGGACAGGGCGAAGGACATGCGCATCGATGACTCCTAGGTGGGGGGTGAGTCGTCAAGGCGAGTGTCCGCGTCCGAAAAGCCGCTGTGATGATGGCAATCGGCGATAGCACGGCCCTATCAGGGCCCCGATTCGCCGCGTTCGGAGGGGGTTTGGGTGGCTGGTGAAACCAGTCCCTCCGCTTTAGTCTCCCAGGCCATGGAGCTCGAGGTGAGACACCTCCGCGCGCTGTGCGCGATAGCCGACACCGGCAGTCTGCACCGGGCCGCGCGGCAACTGGGCGTCGCCCAGCCATCGTTGAGCACACAACTGCGCCGCATCGAGCAGGAGCTGGGCGGCCCGCTGTTCCTGCGGGCCCGCACCGGCTGCCGCCCCACCCCGCTGGGCCGGCTGGTCCTCAGCCGCGCCCGCCCCCTCGTGTCGGAGATGCGTGCCCTCGTCACCGAGGCCCGGGCCGCCGCGCTGGGCGGCGCCGCCCTGCGGGTCGGCTCGACCGCGAGCAAGGCCCTGGCGGGCTGGCTGCGCCGGCTGCGCGGCCACGGCCAGGACCCCAGCCTCCACATGAACGTCTCCCCCAACGCCCTGCTGCGCATGGTCGCCGACGGGCAGCTGGACGTGGCCTTCGTGCACGAGGTGGAGGGCTGCCCCCTGCGCATCCCGCCGGAGCTGCGCCTGCGCGTGCTGATGGCACGCGAGCCGCAGTTCGTGTCCCTGCCCCCCGACCACCCGGCCGCCGCACGCCGCGAGGTCGACCTGCACGACCTCGCCGGCGACCGCTGGATGGTCGACCCCACGGTCGACGGCGAATGGGACGCCGTGCAGCGGATGTTCCGCGCGGCCGGCGTCAACCCGCGGGTCCTGCACGGCGACTACTACACCGCCGACGCGCTGGTGGCCACCGGCGAGGTGGTCGCCGTCTGCCAGCCCACCCACGCCGACAGCCCCACCATTGCGGTACGCCGGCTGCGCGGTGACCCCCTCGGCGTACGGCTGCTGCTGGCCGCCCGCACGGAGACCGACCTCGACGGGGTCTATCCCGCGCTGGAGGAGGCCTACTGGGAGGCGGCCCGGCAGGCACCCGCGTACCGGGAGTGGCTGGAACACGACGGCGAACGGCGCCCACCGCGGGTGCCGGCGCTCCCCTGACCGGCGTCAGACGCCGATGTCGCGCCCGTCCTGGCGCCACACCGCCACGACCGCGGGCCGGTTGATGCGGCCCGGCCCGTCGGGCCAGGCGCTCAGCGGCTTCTCGGCCGTCGCCCCGTCGATCTCGCCCGGATGCTGCACGGAGACGAGCACGCGCCGGTCCTGGACGAGCGGGCCGCAGGTCTCCGCGCCGTTCGGCATCGTCAGGAACTGCTTGAGCTCGCCGCGCCGCTCCCCGCGCGTGGCGACGCCGAAGAGGCCGTCGTGGTGGCCGAGGGCGTTGCCGTCCGTGGAGATCCACAGGTTGCCGTAGGAGTCGAAGGCCACGTTGTCCGGGCAGGAGATCGGCGAGACCTCGTCCTTCGGGAACCCGGCGAAGTAGGTGGCCGGGTCGTCCGGGTCGCCGGCCACCAGGAACAGCGACCAGGCGAACCGCTCGCTGTCGGCCCGGTTGCGGTGCTCGGTCAGCTCCAGGATCTGGCCGTGCTTGTTGGCGACGCGCGGGTTGGCCTCGTCGGGCTTGGGGTTCGACCCGACGCCCCGGTTGCTGTTGTTGGTCAGGGCCACGTACACCTTGCCGGTGTGCGGGTTGGGCTCGATGTCCTCGGGCCGGTCCATCTTGGTGGCGCCGACCTTGTCGCCGGCGAGCCGCGTGAAGACGAACACCTCCTCCGCGCTCATTCCCTCGACGTGCGAGACGGCCCCGTGCGCGGTGGCGGTGGCCAGCGGGATCCACTCACCGCCGCCGTCGAACTCGCCGTCCGCCGGGAGCTTGCCGGTCCCGTCGATCTCGATGGCGGGGGAGTCACCGGTGAGCCGGGCGACGTACAGCGTCCCCTCGTCCAGCAGGGACAGGTTGTGCTCGCGGACGTCCCGGCTCGAGCCCTTCCGCATCCGCTTGCTGCCGACGAACTTGTAGAAGTAGTCGAAGCGCTCGTCGTCACCGGAGTACACGACCGGCCGCCCGTCGTCGGTCAGCCGCACGGTGGCGCCCTCGTGCTTGAACCGGCCCAGCGCGGTGCGCTTGCGCGGCGTGGAGGCCGGGTCGTACGGGTCCAGCTCGACGGCCCACCCGAAGCGGTGCGGCTCGTTGGGCTCCTGGGCCACGTCGAAGCGCCGGTCGAACCGCTCCCACTTGCGCTCGGTCGCGCCGCTGCCCAGCCCGTACCGCTTGTCGGTCGCGCGGGTGGCGTGGGCGAAGTACTGGTTGAAGTTCTCCTCGCCGTGCAGGGTGGTGCCCCACGGGGTGACGCCGCCGGAGCAGTTGTTGAGGGTGCCGAGCACCTTGGTGCCGGTGCGGTCGGCGGAGGTCCTCAGCAGCTCGGATCCGGCGGCCGGACCGGTCACCCGGAACTCGGTGGTCGCCGTCACGCGCCGGTTCAGCGGGTGCCGGGGCACCGGAGTGAGCCTCCCCGACCGGCGGTCCTCCTCCACCACGACCGCGGACAGCCCGTGGGCCGCCCAGGCGACCTCGACCTGCTGCCGGGTCGGGTTCTCGGGGTCGTAGCCGCGGAACATGAGCA
Source organism: Streptomyces sp. NPDC056628 (assembly GCF_042792555.1). Classification (NCBI taxonomy): domain Bacteria; kingdom Bacillati; phylum Actinomycetota; class Actinomycetes; order Kitasatosporales; family Streptomycetaceae; genus Streptomyces; species Streptomyces sp. NPDC056628. The sequence continues at coordinate 254,105 of NZ_JBHTWG010000004.1, read as the reverse complement.
CCTCGTCGGTGTACTCGTGGTTGGCGACGAGGATCTGCCGGTGGGGCTCGCCGTGCAGCGGGAGCAGGGCGAGGAAGTCGTTGTTGTACCCGAACTGCTTCGCCTGCGCCTCCGCGGTCTGCCGGTCCGGGTCGAAGGCGGGCGCACCGCGCAGGATCGGCTCGCCCCAGCGGATGACGACGTTCTGGGCGTACCCGTCCGGAATCGTCACAGTGTCAGCGGTGTTCGGCGCGACGGGCGTGAACCGCAGCCCGCGCGCACCCTGGGCGCCCGGACGGGCACCGGTCGCCGTGGCGGCGCTCGCCCGCGGTGCGGAGAGGGTCGCGGAGGCCCCGACCGCGGCGGCCGCGGTGACGACGGCGGCGGCCCGCATCACGGTACGGCGGCTGAGGGCATCGGCGACGACGTCCCCGACGTACGGGTTGGAGGTGGTGTTCGGGACCTCGTGGAAACAGGCGTCCCCACACCGGAAACGGCAGGTCAGGGCCGCTCTGGCACCGTGGTGCGCGGAGCCGTCGACGCTGATGATCGGCAACTGGATACGCATGGCTGCTGGTACTCCCCTTGCTTCCCCTTGAGATGCGGCGTGGGGGACGCTAGGGGTGCGTACGAGCGGCAGCGGGGCGCGAGCATGAACGAGGAGTGAACCGAGGGTGGCTGTACGCGACGCCGGTGCGCGGCTCGATGCGACCTTGACGGACGAATGAGCTTGTGTTCACCCCTCCCCAAGATCACCACCTGGGGCCGCTAACCTTACGTGTCCGTCCTGGCCAGGGATCTACGGGCATCAACTCACGCGAAGGGTTGCGCACATGGGCATTCTCACTCTCCTGCGGAACGCGTTCGGCCGATCACGCAAGGGGCGGACCGCTGAGGCGGAGGGTGCGACTCCTTCGCGGGAACCGCAGCCGACCGCCCCCACGACGGTCCCGGAACCGCGCTCGGCAGAGCCGACGGCGACACCGAAGGCGACGGCTACGGCTACGACCGCGGAGCCTGCGGCGACGGCGGCGACCGCGGCGACCGCGGAGCCGACGACGGAGTCGGACGACAACGAGCACGACCTGGTCGTCGCGGCCTTCGACAACGTAACGGTCCCCAAGCAGTCGCCTCCGGCGGAGCAGGAGCCTGCGAAGGAGGAGCAGCCGAAGGCCGCTGAGCCGGCCGCAGAGCCCGAGCCGGCCCCTGAGCCCGTGGCGGTGACGCCGAAGGCGGAAGAGCCGGCCACCGAGCCGGAGCCGGAGCCGGAAGCACCGAAGGCTGAGGAGCCGAAGGCCGAGAAGCCGAAGGCCGAGCCTGAGGCGCCGAAGACCGAGGAGCCGGAGCCGGTCGCCGAGACGACTCCTGAGCCCGAGCCGGTCGCCGAGACGACCCCGGAACCCGAGCCGGTCGCCGAGACGACCCCGGAACCCGAGCCCGAGCCGGAGGCACCGAAGGCGGAGGAGGAGCCGGAGCCCATCAAGGAGACGCGGCCCGAGGAACCCGCCGCAACCGCCGCCGCAGCCGCCGACGGCGAGGAAGCCCCACAGGGGCCACCGGCAGTCGACGACGAAAGCGTCACGGGTGGTGCGGGTGGGAGCACCGAGGCCGAAGGCGAAGCCGAGGCCGAGACAGCCGTACCCACAAACCTCCGCACCGCCTACGAAGCGGCAGCCGCAACCCTCACCACCCACCACCTCACCGGCACCAGCGCCAAGGTCTACCTGGTCCTCGACCGCTCGGCCTCCATGCGCCCGTACTACAAGGACGGCTCCGCCCAGGCCCTCGCCGAGCAGACCCTCGCCCTCGCCGCCCACCTCGACAGCACCGACCCGACGGTCCCCGTCGTCTTCTTCTCGACGGAACTCGACGGCACCGGCGAGCTCACCCTCACCAAGCACGAGAACAAGATCGACGAACTCCACGCCGGCCTCGGCCGCATGGGCCGCACCAGCTACCACGTCGCCGTGGAGGAGGTCGTCGCCCACCACGCCAAGACGGCCCCCGACACCCCGGCCCTGGTCGTCTTCCAGACGGACGGCGCCCCCGACGCCAAGACCCCGGCCAACCAGGCCCTCACGGACGCGGCGAAGAAGCACCCGAACGTCTTCTTCTCGATCGTCGTCTTCGGAGACCCCGAGCAGAAGGCGTTCGACTACCTCCGCAAGCTGAAGACGGGCAACACCGCCACGTTCTTCGCCGGCGAGTCCCCCCTGGAGCTCACGGACGAGCAGCTCTACGACGGCATTCTGGCGTCCTGGCGCCCGTAGAAGCCCCCGGAGCGCCACACGGAGACGAGAACACCCGAGCCGCCCGCTTCCCACCCCTCAGAACGGGAGACGGGCGGCTCGGCCATGTCGGCTACGATTTCAAGGTTCGAAAGTGACGGCAGCGGCCGCGAAACCCGGCACCCGTCACCCCGCGTAACGACCTGGGAGCAGCCCGCGATGGCTCGACACCTCATCACCAGCGCCCTTCCGTACATCAACGGGATCAAGCACCTGGGCAACATGGTGGGGTCCATGCTCCCGGCGGACGTGTACTCCCGGTACCTCCGCCAGCGTGGCCACGACGTCCTGTACATCTGCGCCACCGACGAGCACGGCACCCCGGCCGAGCTCGCCGCGAAGGAGCAGGGCCTCCCGGTGGCGGACTTCTGCGCCCAGGCGCACGACGCGCAGAAGGCGGTCTACGACGGCTTCTCGCTGGCCTTCGACCACTTCGGCCGCAGCTCCAGCACGGAGAACGTCGAGATCACCCAGCACTTCGCCCGCAAGCTGCACGAGAACGGCTTCATCGAAGAGCGCGCGATCCGCCAGGTCTACAGCCCGGCCGACGGCCGTTTCCTCCCGGACCGCTACGTCGAGGGCACCTGCCCGCACTGCGGCTACGACAAGGCCCGCGGCGACCAGTGCGAGAACTGCACGCGCGTCCTGGACCCGACCGACCTGATCGAGCCGCGCTCGGCGATCTCCGGCTCCACGGACCTGGAGGTCCGCGAGACCAAGCACCTCTTCCTCCTCCAGTCCAAGCTGCAGAACGAGGTCGCGGAGTGGGTGAGCCGCCACGACGGCGTCTGGCCGCACCTGGCCTCCTCCATCGCCCACAAGTGGCTGACGGAGGGCCTGCACGACCGGGCGATCACCCGTGACCTGGACTGGGGCGTGCCCGTCCCGGCGGACACCTGGCCGGAGCTGGCGTCCGAGGGCAAGGTCTTCTACGTGTGGTTCGACGCCCCGATCGAGTACCTGGGGTCGACGAAGGAGTGGGCCGACCAGGACCCGGAGAACCGGGACTGGAAGTCGTGGTGGTACGACGTCGACAACGACGTCCGCTACACGCAGTTCATGGCGAAGGACAACGTCCCCTTCCACACCGTGATGTTCCCGGCGACCGAGCTGGGCATCCGGGAGCCGTGGAAGAAGGTCGACTTCGTCAAGGCGTTCAACTGGCTGACGTACTACGGCGGCAAGTTCTCCACCTCGCAGAAGCGCGGTGTCTTCACCGACCAGGCGCTGGAGATCCTGCCCGCCGATTACTGGCGCTACTTCCTGATCGCCAACGCCCCCGAGTCGGACGACGCGTCCTTCACCTGGGAGCACTTCACCGCGACGGTGAACAAGGACCTCGCCGACACCCTGGGCAACTTCGTCAACCGCGTCCTGTCCTTCTCGAAGAAGCGCTTCGGCGAGGAGGTCCCGGCGGGGGGCGAGCCCGGCGAGGCGGAGACGAAGCTGGGCGAGCAGATCGCGGAGCTGCTGGCCGAGTACGAGTCGCACATGGAGTCGCTGCAGTTCCGCAAGGCGGCGGCGGCCCTGCGGGCGCTGTGGTCGGCGGGCAACTCCTACCTGGAGGAGAAGGCTCCCTGGCTGGAGATCAAGACCGACAAGGACGCGGCGGCGCTGACGCTGCGCACGGCGATGAACCTGATCCACCTGTACGCGGTGGTGTCGGAGCCGTTCATCCCGACGTCGTCGAAGGCCATGCGTGAGGCGTTCTCCCTGCCGGACGACACGGCGGCCTGGGTCACCCCGGAGGAGGCCAGGTCCCTGACCGCCGTCCCGGTCGGCACCCCCTTCATCGTCCCGCCGGTCCTCTTCGCGAAGCTGACGGACGACGACCTGGAGCTCTACAAGGAGCGCTTCGGCGGCGAGTAGACCGACGCCGGCCATCCGACGAAGCCGGCCCACGCCTCCGCCCCGAGCGCGAGGCGGGGGCCGGCGTCTCCGTACTTGGAGTCACGGACGTGCACGGTGCCAGGGGTGAGGGCGAGCTCGACGCAGGAGTTGCCGTCCGTGCCGCTGCTGTAGCTGCTCTTGAACCACACCAGCTCGGCAGGGGTCTCGCGGGTCATGTCTCTCCCAGCAGTTTCTCGATGAAGGCCAGCGACTCCCTCGGAGGGAGCGCCTGCGCCCGGATCGTGCCATACCGCAGCTCGAGGATGCGCAGCTGTTTCGGATCCCCGGTCGGCCGCCCGTTGAACGCCCCGTCGGAGCGTCCCAGTGCGGTGCCGTCCGGGAACTTCAGCAGCTCGATCTTGCCGTCCACGCCTGGGTGAGCATCCGTGTTCGTCGGCATGACCTGGAGCGTGACGTTGTTCAACCGCCCCACCTCCAACAGATGTTCGAGCTGCCGTCGCCACACCATTGTGCCCCCGACCTCCCGGCGTACCGGTGCCTCTTCCAGGACGAAGTGCAGCGACGGCGCCGGGTCCCGTTCGAAGACGGATTGGCGGGCCAGTCGCGCAGCCACCATGCGGTCCACGTCGTCCGCCGAGTAGGGCGGCTGGGCCGCCTCCATCAGGGCCCGGGCGTGCTCCGGAGTCTGCAACAACCCGTGCACGCTGTTGCACTCGTACACCCCGATCTCCACCGCCCGCGCCTCCATCTGCGCCAGGTCCCGCACCTTCTTCGGGTACCGGACCTTGGCCACGTCCTCCTTCATCGCCGCGAGCAGCCCGCCCGCCCCCAGCACCTCGTCCGCCCTGTCCAGATACTCCTGCCGCGGAATCCGCTTGCCGCTCTCGATCTTGTAGACGAGGTCCTCGCCGTATCCGACCGCCTTGCCGAACTCCCCGGCCCGCATCCCCACCGCCTCGCGCCGGAGCTTCAGCTGCCGTCCCACGGTGGCGACCACGGCCACGCCCCACTCGTCGTCCGGGTCCACCTCCCACCCCGGTTCGTCGGCCTCCGTCCTCAGCATGCGCACCCCTCCGTCGTACCGCCTCGTACCAGCCACGCCCTACCCGTACGCAACGCCCCGACAGGCCCGGACAGCACCGGACAACGACCGGACAGTCACCGTACGCAACCATGGCGTCACTCCCCACGGTAGGTGCGGTCGGCCACTCTGAGTGACGTGAATCAGAAGCTCGCCGCCCCCGCACACGCCATCCGCAACTTCAGCGTCCTGCTGTCCCCCACGCCCCGGGGCGCCCGTCTCGCCCGCCTGCTCGCCACCCAGCAACTGCTCGCCTGGGGGATGCCGTTGGACCCGGCCCAGCTCATCGTGGCCGAACTGGCGAACAACGCCGCCACCCACGGACGCGTCCCCGGCCGGAACTTCCACCTGCTGCTCTACGTGGTCGGCGGGACGCTCCGCATCGAGGTCACGGACACGCGCGGTGACCAACTCCCCTGCCGCCGGCCCACCGTCCCGGCCGCGGAATCAGGCCGCGGTCTGACCCTGGTCGCCGCCCTCGCCGACCGCTGGGGCGTCACCCGTGGCCTGCCACCCCGCAAGACGGTCTGGGCCGAACTCACCTTCGGCAGCGCGCAGTCACCGGAACCTGACCGCCCACACTCCGGTCCCACCTGCGGTCCCTTTGCACCACCCGCGGGGGAGAAAGCGCCCCACCAGGCCCCACCCCTCCCTCCCGCCGGGCAAACTCACTCCGGCGAGTGAACAGGCCCCCCCTTCCGGCCCCCTGCGCCACCGGCCCCGGAGCCACGGCACCCGCTCGGACCTGCGACGGGGAGGTTCTTCGGCAACTCCAACTCGGGACGTTGGGGAAGATTTGCCCAACCACTCGGCAACGATCGGACCCCACCGCCACCACCACCCCCGTGACGACCGTATGGTTTTCGCCATGGCAGTCCCAGAGGTCATTCCGATCGCCTATGAGCCCCACGGCCGCACCGAGGCGATCGGCTGTTACGAAGACGGACAGTTCATGGGGTCCGTCACCTACGCCTTCCCCAAGGGCTTCGAGCTCGGTCCCGGCTGGGAAGAACAGAAACGCCTCTACGCGGTACTGCACACCTTCGACACCGACGGCACGTACCGCGACTCGGAGATCTGGTGCGCGGGCACCTGGGCCGAGCAGCAGCGCGACCCGGCCGGCCCGGACTCGGTGCTCTCCCGGGCCCGCGTCCACCTCGCGACCCGGCTGCGCGGCCTCCCGCGGCGCACGTACACGGACATCGCCGTGCGGCCCTTCCAACTCACCTTCGACAACGTGCTGTTCGGTCTGGTGACCGGAGAGGACGAGGGGGAGGGCTGGGCCGAGCTGTACCCGGACCACCTGGGGTTCGGTGAGCCGTGGGACGGCTCGTACGACACCTGATCGGACGCCTGTCCGCCCCTGTCGCCTACGATGACAGGCCTACAGAGGGGGGTCTTCTCATGGCGCTGTTCGGCAACGCGCACACGATCGACCAGGGGCAGGCGCAGCAGGACTACGCACGGCTGCTGGGCCACGGCGAGCAGGTGCACGCCGCGTACCTGCTGATACGCGACACCATCCTGTTCACCGACCGCCGGCTGATCCTGGTCGACAAGCAGGGCATCACCGGCAAGAAGGTGGAGTACCACTCCATCCCGTACCGCAGCATCACGCACTTCGCGGTGGAGACGGCCGGCACGTTCGACCTCGACGCCGAGCTGAAGATCTGGGTCTCGGGCAACTCCGTCCCGATCGAGAAGACGTTCACCAAGGGCGTCGACATCTACGAGGTGCAGGCGATCCTGACGCAGTTCGTCGCCGGCTAGGACCATAATCGGCGGACCATGATCCCGCACCGCCGCCAGCTGACCACCGACGTCCTCACCGTGGGCGCCCGCTACGCGCTCGTCCTGGCCGGCGAGTGCGCCGTACGCGCCCACGGGCTCGCCCCCGCCCCGCAGCGGGAGACACCCCCGCGCGAGGTGGGCGCGGAGCCGCTGGAGTTGCCGGGCGGGGACGACGGCTGGGCCCGGCGCCGCCGCCGGCCGCGCCGCCCGCGTCCGGTGGAGGTCGCCACGCAGGCCGCCGAGCCCATGGACCGGGTCGCGGCCGTGCTGCGCGCCGGTCTCGCCGAACGCGGCTGGGAGGTACGGCCGGTGGAGACCGACCCGCTGTCGGCGCGGTTGCTCGTCACCGACCCGGACACCGGTGAGGAGCGCACGGTCGACGTCGTCAAGGAGACCTTCTGGCGGCCCCCCGTCACCACCGGCCTGGGTCCGGCGCTCGCCCTGGAGGACGTCATCGGCACGAAGGTCCGCGCCCTGGCCGACCGCGGCACCGCCCGGGACGTCGTCGACGTGTACCTGGCCGCGCCCGGCTGGAGCTTCCCCGACCTGGAGGAGCAGGGCCGCCGGCACGCCTGGGACGCGTTCGACCCCGCCGACCTGCAGTCCCGCCTGGAGGCCACCGACCTCCTGGACGACCGGGAGTTCACCGCCCGGGGGCTCGCCGAGGATTCCGTGCCGGCGCTGCGCCGCTGGATCAGGGCCTGGGCCGACGACATCGCCGAACGCCTGCTGGAGGAGGAGGCCCTCCGGCCGCCCCCCGAGGAGTGAGCCGGGCTCTCCGCGAAGAGCGGTGGCCCGGAACCGTTCCCGGTTCCGGGCCACCGCCCTTCGTGTGTCCGTCTACTTCGGCTGCGGCTTGATCACCGCCAGGTGCAGCTCCCTCAGCCGGGCTTCGTCCAGCTCCGTCGGCGCGCCCATCATCAGGTCCTGGGCGTTGCCGTTGAGCGGGAAGGCGATCGTCTCGCGGATGTTCGGCTCGTTGGCGAGGAGCATCACGATGCGGTCGACGCCGGGGGCGATGCCGCCGTGCGGCGGGGCGCCGAAGCGCAAGGCGCGCAGCATGCCGGCGAACTTCTCCTCGACCGTCTCGCGGTCGTAGCCGGCGATCTCGAACGCCTTGAGCATGATCTCCGGCTCGTGGTTCCGGATGGCGCCGGAGGACAGCTCGACGCCGTTGCAGACGATGTCGTACTGCCAGCCGAGGATGTCCAGCGGGTCCTGGGTCTCCAGGGCCTCCAGACCGCCCTGCGGCATGGAGAACGGGTTGTGCGAGAAGTCGATCTTGCCGGTCTCCTCGTCCTTCTCGTACATCGGGAAGTCGACGATCCAGCAGAAGCGGAAGACGTTCTCCTCGAAGTGGCCGGCGCGCTTGGCGGCCTCGACGCGGACCGCGCCCATGATCTTGGAGACCTCGTCGAACTCGCCCGCGCCGAAGAACACCGCGTGGCCAGGGGCCAGCGCGAGGCGCTTGGTCAGCTCGGCGACGTTGTCCTCGGTGAGGAACTTCGCGATCGGGCCGGTCAGCGAGCCGTCCTCCCCGACCCGCACCCACGCCAGGCCCTTGGCGCCCTGGGAGACCGCGAAGTCGCCGAGCTGGTCGAAGAACTTGCGGGGCTGGGCGGAGACGTCCGGCACCGGCAGCGCGCGCACGTGCTTGCCGGCGAACGCCTTGAACTCCGAGCCCTCGAAGATGTCGGTGATGTCGACGAGCTCCAGCTGGGCCCGCAGGTCCGGCTTGTCGGAGCCGTACTTCAGCATCGCCTCGCGGAACGGGATGCGCGGGAACGGCGACGTCACATGACGGCCGCCACCGAACTCCTCGAACAGCTCGGTCATCAGCTGCTCGATCGGCTGGAAGACGTCCTCCTGCTCGACGAAGCTCATCTCGACGTCGAGCTGGTAGAACTCGCCCGGCGAGCGGTCGGCGCGGGCGTCCTCGTCGCGGAAGCAGGGCGCGATCTGGAAGTAGCGGTCGAAGCCCGAGATCATCAGCAGCTGCTTGAACTGCTGCGGCGCCTGGGGCAGGGCGTAGAACTTGCCCGGGTGCAGGCGGGAGGGGACGACGAAGTCGCGGGCGCCCTCGGGGGAGGTCGCGGAGAGGATCGGCGTCGCCATCTCGTTGAAGCCGAAGGCGACCATCTTCGAGCGGATCGAGGCGATGACCGACGACCGCAGCATGATGTTCTTGTGCATGCGCTCGCGGCGCAGGTCGAGGAAGCGGTACTCCAGGCGCCGCTCCTCGTTGACCCCGTCCTCGGTGTTGACCGTGAACGGCAGCGGGGCGGCGGCGCCGAGCAACTCGACCTCGCTGACCTCGACCTCGATCTCACCGGTCGGGAGGTCGGGGTTGACGTTCTCGGGGCCGCGGGAGACGACCTTGCCGTCGACGCGGATCGTGGACTCCTTGGAGACCTTGTCCAGGGCCTCGTAGGACGGGGTGCCGGGGCGGGCCACGAGCTGCGTGATGCCGTAGTGGTCGCGCAGATCGATGAAGAGGATGCCGCCCAGGTCGCGCCGATTGTGCAGCCAGCCACTCAGCCGGACGTCGGTGCCGACGTCAGAGGAGCGGAGCTCGCCGCAGGTGTGGGACCTGTACCGATGCATCGTCGTTCATCCAGTCTTCGCGGATCGGGGGCGTGGTTCCCGTGAAGGAGAGGCTTTGTTTCACGTGAAACTCCACCCCAGCCTACCGGGCAGCCCATGATCACCTCCCCACCGTTTCCCCGCGTCCCCGGGCCCCGACCGGCCGACGGGCCCGCACGGCTTCGGTGGCACTGTGCGATCAGCTCTTCTTACAGTGGGGCCATGCGCACTGGTGAGGCCCTGCCCGCCGTGGAGGAGGTCCTCACCGTCCTCGCGACGGGGCTGTGGCACTGGGACACGGACACGGGTCTGGTCACGGTCGACGCGGAGGCGGCACGGCTGCTCGGGCTGCCCGCCGAGGCCCGCACGCTCAGCCAGGCCCAGGTCCGCGCACGCCTGCACCCGGTGGACTGGAACGAGATCACCTCCGTGATCCAGCTGGCGGTGGCCGAGGGCACGCTCGGCGAGGTGCGCGTACGGATCATGGACGAGCGGGGGAGGGTCGTCCGGGTCGGGCGCAGCCGCTTCCACGCCGCCTTCGACAGGGAGAAGCGCGCGTACGAGGTGACCGGCTCCCTTCAGGAGGTCACCGAGCCGGCGCGGGGCACCTCCGCGAAGCGCACCGCCGTCACCGGTGACTGGCGGCGCTCGCGGGAGGCGTTCCTGCTGGACGCGGGCCGGGCACTGGCCGAGGCACGCTCGACGTCGGAGGTGCTGCGAGTCGCGGCGGGCCTGGCCATGCCGGGCTTCTCCCCGGACGGGCTCGCGGTGTTCGGTGTGACGGGCGACCGGCTGACGGTGATCGGCCACCACGGCCAGGAGCCCGGCGACGAGGACCCCTTCCAGGGGCTGACGCTGGACTCGGACTACCCGGCCGCCGAGGTCGTCCGTACCGGCCGCGCCGTCTATCTGTCCTCCCCCGAGCAGTACAAGGAGCGCTATCCGGCGACCTGGCCGCTGGCCGCGCACTTCGACCGGCGGTCCTGGGCGTTCCTGCCGCTGATCGTGGCCGGACGCACGATGGGGGCCTGGATGGCCGCCTTCGCCTATCCGGTCGCCTTCACCCCCGACGAGCGCTCGGTGCTCACGACGGTGGCCCGCATGCTCGCCCAGGCCCTTTCGCGGGCCGAGGCCGCCGAGTCCGCGCGCGAGCTGACGGACGGTCTCCAGCGGTCCATGCTGCCCCGGCTGGGCCACGAGATACCGGGCATGGCCGTCGCCGCGCGCTATGTCCCGACCGGCGGCGGGCTCCAGGTCGGCGGCGACTGGTACGACATGATCCCGCTGCCCGGCGGGCCGGCCTCCGGCGGTGGCCGCTTCGCCCTGGTCATCGGCGATGTGCAGGGCCACGACGTGCGGGCGGCCGGGCTGATGGGCCAGCTGCGGATCGCCCTGCGCGCCTACGCCTCCGAGGGACACCGCCCCGACGCGGTGCTGTCGCGCGCCTCCCGTTTCCTGCACGGCATGACGTTCGGCTCCCCCGACGACGACCCCGCCGCGCTGCGCTTCGCGACCTGTCTGTACGTGGAGGTCGATCCGGCGACCGGTCTGCTGGAGATCGCCCGGGCCGGGCACCCGGACCCGGCCATCCGGATGGCCGACGGCACGGTGCTGAACCGCCCGACGGCCGGCGGCCTGCCGCTCGGCATCGACCCGGACGCCGACTACCCGACCACCACGATCGCCCTGGGCCCCGGCGAGACCATGCTGATCTGCACGGACGGCCTGATCGAGACCGGCGGCCACGACCTGGACACCGGCTGGAACCGGATCCGTACCGTCCTGGCGCACCACGACGGCGATCTGGAGGGACTCGCCGACGCGCTCGTGCAGGCCGTCCACGGCCCGTCCTCGCACCACACCACCGGGCCGCTCGCCGACCGGCGCGAGGACGACATCGCGGTGCTGCTGCTCCGCCGGCGGTGCGAGGGCACGGCCGGCACCCGGGCCGCCGCACACGCCGCGGTCCGCCGCACGATGATGGCGGTGGCACAGGCGGAGCCGGAGCACGTGGCGGTGGCCCGCCAGCAGCTGCGGCAGCTGCTGCACGACTGGCCGGTCCCCGACCAGGTCGACTCGGCGGTGCTGCTGCTGTCGGAGATGCTGACCAACGTCCTTGTGCACACGGACGCGGACGCCCTGTTCCTCGCCGAGGTGCTGGGCGGGCCGGGGGGCCGCCGGCTGCGGGTCGCGGTGTCCGACACCTGTGACGATCTGCCGCACAGGCGCCGGCCCGGGGAGCTCGCGTCGTCCGGGCGGGGCCTGGTCCTGATCGAGCTGCTGGCCCACGCGTGGGGCGTGGACCCCCGGGGCGAGGGCAAGAGCATCTGGTTCGAGCTCTACGAGTCCGGCGGCGGCGACGGTTCCGGGACGGCGGTGGCGCCGGGCGGGTCGGGGCGGGCGTAACGCTCCCTCAGTTCGTGGGCGACACCGGTGGCGGCGGCCGTCAGGGGCACGGCGAGCAGCATGCCGAGGATGCCGGCCACGGACGCGCCCGCGGTGATCGTCACCATGACGACGGCCGGGTGCATCTGGACCGTGCGGCTCTGGATCAGCGGGGTCAGCACATGCCCCTCCAGCTGCTGCACGGCGAGCACGATGCCCAGGACCCACAGCGCGATGACGAAGCCCCGGTCGGCGAGCGCGACCAGGACGGCGACGGCACCGGAGATGAAGGCGCCCAGGTAGGGGATGTACGCCCCGATGAAGACGAGCGCGCCCAGGCCCACCGCGCCCGGCACGTCGAGGATCAGCAGGCCGACGGTGATGCACAGGGCGTCGATGAGGGCGATGAAGGTGGTCCCGCGCATGAACCCCTCGACGGCTTGGAAGGCCCGCCGGGCCATGGCCACGGTGAGATCGCCGCTGTGCCGGGGCACCAGGGAGCGCAGCGCGCCGGCGGCCCGGTGGGAGTCGCGCAGGAAGAAGAACACCAGCAGCAGCGCGAGCACGCCGATCGCGATGGTCTCGCCGACCACGCTGACCCCGCTGACGACCCCGGAGGCGGCGGTCGAGCCGAACTTGGAGAGCAGTTCGCGGGAGTTGCCGGCGAGGTCGTCGAGCGAGGTCCCGGCGGGTCCGAAACGCGCGGTGAGGTCGCGCCCGGCCTGTTTGAGCGAGGCGACGATCTCGTCTCCGCTGTCCACGACGGCGGCGGCGACGATGTAGACGGCCCCGCCGACCACGGCCACCACGGCGACACAGGTGAGCCCGGCGGCCAGGGAGCGGTTCATGCCCGCCTTGACCAGCCGCCGGTGCAGCGGGCCGAGCAGCGCCGTCCCGAGCAGCGCGAGCAGCACGGGCACGACCGCCGTGCTCAGCTCCACCGTCAGCCGGATGCCGACGTAGACGACTCCGGCGACGAGCAGGATGACGGCGCACCAGGCGGCGAGCCGCCGGACGGGCTCGGGCAGCAAGGGAGGGGGAGCCTGCACGCCTCAAGCGGATCACGCGCGGGCCCGGGTGTCGTGCGCGGGCGATCCGGGCGGGTGAAAAACGGCGAGAGGCCCGCGGCCGCACCCACAACGGGCGGCCCGCGGCGACGTGGCGCGGACGTCATTACGGCGCGGGGGCGGCGGGGCGCAA
>NZ_JBHTWG010000004.1:151850-240937 GCF_042792555.1 Streptomyces sp. NPDC056628 | reverse complement strand
CCGGCCGTGCGGGGGGGGGGGGGGTGGGGGGGGGGGGGCCCGGGGGGGGCGAACACCGCGGGCCCCGCCCGCCCCCCCCCCCCGGGGGGGGCCCCCCCGGGCCTCGTGCCGCGTCCGTCAGTCCTGCGCGGGTCCGGCGGCGCTCATGCCGTGCACCGCGGGGACGGTGCCCAGGCGGCCCTTCTGGAAGTCCTCGAAGGCCTGCATCAGCTCGTCCTTGGTGTTCATCACGAACGGGCCGTAGTGGGCCATCGGCTCACGGATGGGCTGTCCGCCCAGGAGCACGACCTCCAGGTCGGGCGTGTGGGAGTCCTGCTTCTCGTCGGCGCGGACGGTCAGCGAACCACCGGCGCCGAAGACCGCGGTCTGGCCCAGGTGGATCGGCCGCCGCTCGGCACCGACCGAGCCCCGGCCGGCGAGCACGTACGCCAGCCCGTTGAAGTCCTCGCGCCACGGCAGGGTGACCTCGGCGCCCGGCGCCACCGTCGCGTGGATCATCGTGATCGGCGTGTGCGTGATGCCGGGTCCGGCGTGCCCGTCCAGCTCACCGGCGATGACCCGCAGCAGCGCGCCGCCGTCGGTGGTGGTGAGCAGCTGGACGTTGCCGCCGCGGATGTCCTGGTAGCGCGGGGCCATCATCTTGTCCCTGGCCGGGAGGTTCACCCACAGCTGCAGGCCGTGGAAGAGACCGCCGGACATGACGAGGGACTCCGGCGGGGCCTCGATGTGCAGGAGGCCCGAGCCCGCGGTCATCCACTGGGTGTCGCCGTTGGTGATCGTGCCACCGCCGCCGTTGCTGTCCTGGTGGTCGAAGATCCCGTCGATGATGTAGGTGACGGTCTCGAAGCCGCGGTGCGGGTGCCAGGGGGTTCCCTTGGGCTCGCCCGGCGCGTACTCCACCTCACCCATCTGGTCCATCATGATGAACGGGTCCAGATGACGGTAGTTGATCCCGGCGAACGCGCGGCGCACCGGGAAGCCCTCGCCCTCGAAACCGCTCGGCGCGGTCGTGACGGTGAGCACAGGACGGGCCACGGCCTCCGCGGGCGCGGCTACACGGGGCAGCGTCAGCGGGTTCTCGACGGTCACTGCAGGCATGTCGGTACCTCCTTGTGCGGCCAGTTTAGTTGAGCGTTGAACTTTCTGCCACCCCGAACGCACAAAGCCCGGAGGCATTCCCTCCGGGCGCTTGATCCGGGAAAGCGGCTCAGTGTGACAGCACGAGCCGGGTGGCCGCGCCGGGATCCCCGGCTCCGGCCCACCTGGTCCGGTGTGTTCTAGCCGTACATACGGCGCATGGCGAACTCGACCATCTGCTCGACCGCCTTCGCGTCGAAGACCATGCGGTGCTCGCCCTCCATGTCGAGGACGAAGCCGTAGCCGGTCGGCAGCAGGTCGATCACCTCGGCGCCGGTGATGACGAAGTACTTGGACTCCTTGCCCGCGTACCGGCGCAACTCCTTGAGCGAGGTGAACATCGGGATCACCGGCTGCTGGGTGTTGTGCAGGGCGAGGAAGCCCGGGTTGTCACCGCGCGGGCAGTAGACCTTCGAGGTCGCGAAGACCTGCTGAAAGTCCTCGGCCGTCACCTGGCCCGTGGTGAAGGCGCGCACCGCGTCCGCGAGCGAGGGCGGGGACGGCTCGGGGTAGAGCGGCGACTGCTGGCCGTACCCACCGACGCCACCGGCCATGGGCTGCTGCGGCGGGGCGTACTGCTGCTGCGCGGCTCCCCCGTCCATGGGCTGGCCGTATCCATACATGCGCGCAAGCGTACCCAGCCCCGCCGGGCCCGTGGACCGGTACGGCCACCAAGGTCGATCCGGTGGGACCTGTCACAGATCGGGGATCGGGGTTGCGTCTTATTACTGGCGGGTAGCATCATCGTAGCTACTTGCTGGTACGTGAACTAGCGCGAGGATCCAGTGCCTCGCCGACCCGCTACGGAGCCGTGACCATGGGGCACTACAAGTCGAACCTCCGCGACATCGAGTTCAACCTCTTCGAAGTACTCGGACGCGACAAGCTGTACGGCACGGGTCCGTTCGAGGAGATGGACGTCGAGACCGCGAAGAGCATCCTGGAGGAGCTGACCCGCCTCTCCGAGAACGAGCTCGCGGAGTCCTTCGCCGACGCGGACCGCAACCCGCCGGTCTTCGACCCGGAGACCAACACCGCGCCCGTCCCCGCGTCCTTCAAGAAGAGCTACCAGGCCTTCATGGACTCCGAGTACTGGCGTCTCGGCCTGCCCGAGGAGATCGGCGGCACCACCGCGCCCCGCTCTCTCATCTGGGCCTACGCCGAGCTGATCCTGGGCGCCAACCCGGCCGTGTGGATGTACTCCTCGGGCCCCGCCTTCGCGGGCATCCTCTTCGAGGAGGGCAACGAGGTCCAGAAGCACATCGCGAAGATCGCCACGGAGAAGCAGTGGGGCTCCACGATGGTCCTCACCGAGCCGGACGCCGGCTCGGACGTGGGCGCCGGCCGCACCAAGGCCGTGCAGCAGGAGGACGGCTCCTGGCACATCGAGGGCGTGAAGCGCTTCATCACCTCCGGTGAGCACGACATGTCGGAGAACATCCTCCACTACGTGCTGGCCCGCCCCGAGGGCGCCGGCCCCGGCACCAAGGGCCTGTCCCTCTTCCTCGTCCCGAAGTACCTCTTCGACTTCGAGACCGGCGAGCTGGGCGAGCGCAACGGCGTCTACGCCACGAACGTCGAGCACAAGATGGGCCTGAAGGCGTCCAACACGTGCGAGATGACGTTCGGCGACAAGCACCCCGCCAAGGGCTGGCTGATCGGCGACCGGCACGACGGCATCCGCCAGATGTTCCGCATCATCGAGTTCGCCCGCATGATGGTCGGCACGAAGGCGATCTCCACGCTGTCGACGGGCTACCTCAACGCGCTGGAGTACGCCAAGGAGCGCGTCCAGGGCCCCGACCTGGCGAACTTCATGGACAAGACCGCGCCCAAGGTCACCATCACCCACCACCCCGACGTGCGCCGCGCCCTCATGACGCAGAAGGCGTACGCGGAGGGCATGCGCGCCCTGGTGATGTACACCGCCTCCGTCCAGGACGCCATCCAGGTCAAGGAGGCGAACGGCGAGGACGCCAAGACCGAGCACGCGCTGAACGACCTGCTCCTGCCGATCGTCAAGGGCTACGGCTCCGAGAAGGCCTACGAGCAGCTCGCCCAGTCGCTGCAGACCTTCGGCGGCTCCGGCTTCCTGCAGGAGTACCCGATCGAGCAGTACATCCGGGACTCCAAGATCGACACCCTGTACGAGGGCACCACCGCCATCCAGGGCCAGGACTTCTTCTTCCGGAAGATCGTCCGCAACCAGGGCGCGGCCCTGAACTCGCTCGCCGAGGACATCAAGAAGTTCCTGGCGGTCGGCGAGGGCGGCGAGGAGCTGGCGGGCGCCCGCGAGCACCTGGCCAAGGCCGCCGTCGAGCTGGAGGCCATCGTCGGCCTCATGCTCACCGACCTCGCGGCCACCGAGCAGGACGTCAAGAACATCTACAAGGTCGGCCTGAACACCACCCGCCTGCTGATGGCCTCCGGTGACGTCGTCGTCGGCTACCTGCTGCTCAAGGGCGCCGCGATCGCCGCCGAGAAGCTCCCGAACGCCTCCGCCAAGGACAAGGCGTTCTACACCGGCAAGATCGCGGCGGCGAAGTTCTTCGCGGCCAACGTCCTGCCCGGCGTGACCGGCGCGCGCAAGCTCGCCGAGGGCATCGAGCTGGACCTGATGGAGCTGGACGAGGCCGCCTTCTAGGACCGGCCCGCGCGGGAACGGCTCACCTAGGACCGGCCCGCGCGGGAACGGCTCACCGGCAACGGGCCGTTCCCGTCACTCACGGACAATCCCCATCGCCCGCACGAGGGCCCGCTCCCCTTCCCCGGGAGCGGGCCCTCGCACGTCGTTAAGGTGAACCCATGAGCGCACCCCCCCGCTTCGACCGCGGCCACACCGACGACCTGATGTCCTTCCTCGTGGCGAGCCCGTCGCCGTACCACGCCGTGGCGAACACCGCCGAACGGCTCGAGAAGGCCGGTTTCCGCCAGGTCGCCGAGACGGACACCTGGGACGGGTCGAGCGGCGGCAAGTACGTGCTGCGCGGCGGCGCCATCGTCGCCTGGTACGTCCCCGAGGGCGCGGCACCCCACACGCCGTTCCGGATCATCGGCGCCCACACCGACTCCCCCAACCTGCGCGTCAAGCCGCTGCCCGACACCGGCGCGCACGGCTGGCGGCAGGTCGCCGTCGAGATCTACGGCGGACCGCTGCTCAACTCCTGGCTCGACCGCGACCTCGGCCTCGCCGGCCGGCTCACCCTGCGGGACGGCTCGACCCGGCTGGTGAACGTCGACCGCCCCCTGCTGCGCGTCCCCCAGCTCGCCATCCACCTCGACCGCGCGGTCTCCACGGACGGCCTCAAGCTCGACAAGCAGCGCCACCTGCAGCCCGTGTGGGGCCTCGGCGACGCCCGCGACGGCGACCTGATCGCCTTCCTGGAGGAGACCGCCGGCATCGCTCCCGGCGAGGTCACCGGCTGGGACCTCATGGTCCACCCCGTCGAGCCCCCCGCCTACCTGGGCCGCGACAAGGAACTCCTCGCCGGCCCCCGGATGGACAACCTGCTCTCCGTCCACGCCGGCACCGCCGCGCTGACCGCCGTGGCCGGTTCCGGCGCCGAGCTGCCCTGCATCCCGGTGCTCGCCGCCTTCGACCACGAGGAGAACGGCTCCCAGAGCGACACCGGCGCCGACGGACCGCTGCTCGGCGGCGTCCTGGAACGCTCGGTGTTCGCCCGCGGCGGCTCCTACGAGGACAGGGCCCGCGCCTTCGCCGGCACCATCTGTCTCTCCTCCGACACCGGCCACGCCGTCCACCCCAACTACGCCGAGCGGCACGACCCCACGCACCACCCGCGCGTCAACGGCGGCCCCATCCTCAAGGTCAACGTCAACAACCGCTACGCGACGGACGGTTCGGGCCGTGCCGTGTGGGCGGCGGTCTGCGAGAAGGCGGACGTCCCCTTCCAGTCCTTCGTGTCCAACAACTCCATGCCGTGCGGCACCACCATCGGTCCCATCACCGCCGCCCGGCACGGCATCCGCACGGTCGACATCGGCGTCGCGATCCTCTCCATGCACAGCGCACGGGAGTTGTGCGGCGTCGACGACCCGTGGCTGCTCGCCAACTCCCTGGCGGCCTTCCTGGAGGGCTAGTTGGGACGGGTGCCGCATGGACGCCCCGGGCCGGGGTACCCGGAGGTCCGGGCCGGAACGTCCGGGCCGGACAGGAGGCGACACTCATGGGCCTCGGCGGGTGCATCATCCTCATCGCCGCGGGAGCCATCCTCACGTTCGCGACCGACTGGGAGATGGACGCGGTGAACCTCGACCTGGTCGGGGTCATCCTGATGATCGTGGGCCTCATCGGCGTCACGACCTTCAGCAGCATCGCCCGGCGCAAGCGCGTGGTGGTGCCGCCCACGACCCCGGTCGTCGGCGAGGACCCCCACCGGCGGGACGGCTACAACGGCGGCTACGGCGTCTGACCGTCCGGCCCCGCGAACACCAGCGGCAACCGGCCGGCGCCCCCGCCGGCCGGCCGGACGGGGATGTCCCAGTCGCGCTGGTGCAGACGGCAGGCCGGATACGGGACCGAGGGATCGTCGTCGCAGGACGCCACGCTCGCCGAGACGTGCAGGACGCCGGCCCCGGCGGACGGGTCGAACACGAGGGTGCGGGAGAGTGACGTCCCCGCACCCTCACCCGTGCGCAGCAGCCGCTGCGGCGTCGCGGACACCAGCAGCCGGGCCGGCGGCCCGTACCGGTCGTCCGGGCGCTGCCCCGCGGGCGCCTCGAAGAGCACGTCCAGCACCACCTCGCCGGGGGCCACTTCCGTCACCGCCCGCCGCGTAGGGCGCTCCGCTCCCCGTACGGCCTCCTCCGGCAGCCGCAGCCGGGTCAGCCGGTGCCGGCCCGACTCCACGACCACGACGTCCCCGCCCACCGCCACCGCGCCCGTCGGCTCCCGCAGATCCGTGGCCGGCGTGGAGACCTCGCCGGTCGCCGGGTCGTAGCGGCGCAGCGCGTCGTTGTAGGTGTCGCTGACCGCGACCGAGCCGTCCGCGAGCGCCGTGACGCCCAGCGGATGCTGGAGCAGCGCCTGCCCGGCCGGACCGTCGCGGTGCCCGAAGTCGAACAGACCGGTGCCGACCGCCGTGCGCACCACACCCCGCCGGTCCACCCAGCGCAGCGCGCTCGTCTCCGCGTCGGCCACCCACAGCCGCTCCCCGTCCGGTGACACGGCGAGCCCCGACGGCTGCGCGAACCACGCCTGGTCCGCCGGGCCGTCGACGAGCCCCTCGTCCCTCGTCCCCGCCGCCACCTCGACGGTCCCCGCCACCGGGTCGTACGTCCACAGCTGGTGGACACCGGCCATGGCGATCCACACCCGCCCGGCGAACAGCGCCACGTCCCACGGCGAGGACAGGTCCACCTCCCGCGCCGGACCCGCCGTGGCCGCCCCCCGCCACCACTGCCGCCCGGTGCCCGCCACCGTCGTCACCTCGCCGGTCGCGAGGCCGACGCGGCGCAGCGCGTGGTTGACGGTGTCGGCGACGAGCACCGAACCGTCGTCCAGGAGCAGCAGCCCCTGCGGCTCGCTGAACGACGCCGAGCCCGCCGGACCGTCGGCGAACCCGCGCACCCCCGAGCCGATCCGCCGCACGACGCTCTCCCCGTCCTCGGCGAACTCCACCAGCCGGTGCCGGGAGGTGTCGCTCACCAGGAACCCCCCGCCGGGCAGCGCCACGGCCTTCCCCGGGAAGCGCAGCTCCGTCGGCTGCGGCTCCGGCGGCACGTACGGCCCGTCCCCGCGCCGCAGCGTGCCCTTCGCCGCGTGCTCCGCCTCCAGCTCCGTCACCAGTCGTTCGACGGCCTGTACGTGCCCCTCGCCGGAGTGCTGCGCGACGACGTACCCCTCCGGGTCGATCACGGCGAGCGTCGGCCACGCCCGCACCGCGTACTGCTTCCAGGTCTCGAGCCCGGGATCGTCCAGCACCGGGTGCTCCACCCCGTACCGCTCCACGGCGGCGGCGACGGCCGTGTGCTCGGTCTCGTGCGCGAACTTCGGCGAGTGCACCCCGACCACGACGAGGGTGTCCGGGTGCCCGGCCTCCAGCTCGCGCAGCTCGTCGATGACGTGCTGGCAGTTGACGCAGCCCGCCGTCCAGAAGTCGAGCAGCACGATCCGTCCGCGCAGGTCGGCCAGGCGGTACGCGCGGCCGCCCGTGTTGAGCCAGCCACCCGCCCCGGCCGGCTCGGGGGCGCGGACGCGGGCGCGCCGGGGTGCGGAGTCGGTCATCCCCCCACAGTGCCACCGGCCGCGCCGGACTCAGCCCGTCGGCCTACACGCGTGGGTTCCGGGGCGGGCGGCGGGGAAGCCCTCGTGACATGAGATTTCTCGTGCGGGACCGGCTGCTCGGCTTCGGGGACGACTACTGGATCGAGGACGACCGCGGGGAGAAGGTCTTCCTCGTCGACGGCAAGGCCATGCGGCTGCGGGACACCTTCGAGCTGAAGGACGTGCGGGGACGCGTCCTCATCGACATCCACCAGAAGATGCTCGCGCTGCGCGACACCATGGTGATCGAGCGGGACGGCCGGCCGCTGGCGACGATCCGGCGCAAACGGCTGTCGCTGCTGCGCAACCACTACCGGGTGGCGCTCGCGGACGGCAGCACCGAGCTCGACGTCAGCGGCAAGATCCTCGACCGGGAGTTCGCCGTCGAGTACGACGGGGAGCTGCTGGCCGTCGTCTCGCGCCGCCGGCTGCACGTCCGGGACACGTACGGCGTGGACGTCGTGCGCGATGACGCCGACCCGGCGCTCCTGATCGCGGTGGCGGTATGTGTGATCCACCTCGCGGAGAAGGAGCGCGGGGACGACTGAGCCGCGGCTCAGCGCCGGGGCGGGGCGAGTCCGAGCACGCGGTCCTTCAGGGCCGGGAACTGATCCCGCGTCACCGCGACCCGGCCGGGGTCGAACTCCACGGTGAGGACCTGTTCGCCGGGCCCGGCCTGGGCCAGGACCTCGCCCCAGGGGTCCACCACGATCGAGTGACCGGCCTGGGGAACTCCCGCGTGCGTCCCGGCCGTCCCGCAGGCGAGCACGTACGCCTGGTTCTCCACGGCACGGGCCTGGGCGAGCAGCGTCCAGTGCGCCCGGCGGCGCTCGGGCCAGCCGGCGGGGACGACGAGGGTCTCGGCGCCGGCGTCGGCGAGGCCGCGGAAGAGTTCGGGGAAGCGCAGGTCGTAGCAGGTGGCGAGGCCCAGCGTGGTGTCGGGCAGCCGGACCGTCACGAGGTCCCGGCCCGCGCCCATCAGGACGGCCTCGCCCTTGTCGAAGCCGAACCGGTGGATCTTGCGGTAGGCGGCGGCCAGGTCTCCCGAGGGGGAGAAGACCAGGGACGTGTTGTAGAGCGGTCCGTCCGGATCGCGTTCGGGGACGGACCCGGCGTGCAGCCAGACACCGGCGTCGCTCGCCGCCTTGGCCATGACCTCGTACGTGGGTCCTTCGAGCGGTTCGGCCTCGGTGCCGAACTCCTCGTAGGCGAAGGCGCCGGTGGTCCACAGCTCGGGCAGGACGACGAGATCCGCTCCGGCTTGATCTCGTACCAGGGAGGCAACCCTCACCCGGCGCGATTCCACCGATTCGTCCTCATTCACATCGATCTGGAGCAAAGAGGCGCGCACACTACCACCGTCCTGGCATTCGAGCCGTCCACACGGGCCTACGATCGTCACACGAAAGCACTGCCGGGGTGCCTCACAGCAGCGTAACTTTGGGGGTCCCCCCTGTTCGAGCGCAGCCGAGAACGCGGGGGACCGCCGAGACACCCGCCGACAGCCGCCGCCGCCCACTGGCACCGCCGCCAGAACCTGCCCGCGAACCGACGTACCAACCGCCGAGGGGTCCCGTTCCGTGAGTCTGCATCCCACCCTCCAGCCCTACGCCGACGCCTGGACCCACTCCATCGAAGCGATATCCGAACTGGTGACACCGCTCGTCGAAGGGGAGTGGAACCGGCGCACCCCCTGCCCCGGCTGGTCGGTCCGCGACGTCGTCTCCCATGTCATCGGGCTGGACTGCGAGATGCTGGGCGACCCGCGCCCCATCCACACGCTGCCGCGCGACCTCTTCCACGTGACCAACGACCACCAGCGCTACATGGAGATGCAGGTCGACGTCCGCCGTCACCACACGGCGCCGGAGATGACGTCGGAGCTGGAGTACACGGTCATCCGCCGCAACCGCCAGCTGCGGAACGAGAGCCGTGACCCCGGCACCAAGGTGCGCGGCCCGCTGGGCGCGGAGCTGACCCTGGAGGAGGCCATGCGCACCCACGCCTTCGCCGTGTGGGCGCACGAGCAGGACCTGCGCGCCGCGCTGGGCCGCCCCGGGAACCTGGACTCCCCCGGCGCGCTCGTCGCCCGGGACGTGCTGCTCGGCCGGATGCCGGACGTCATGGCCACGAAGGTGGACGCCCCCCGCAGTTCGGCGATCGTGCTCGACGTGCACGGCCCGGTGGAGTTCCTGCGCACGATCCGGATCGACATCCAGGGCCGGGGCACCCTGGAGACGGCCCCGGCCCTGGGCCCGGCCGCCTCGCTGAGCCTGGACTGGGAGACGTTCGTACGGCTGGCCTGCGGCCGGGTCACGCCGGAGGCGGTGGCGGACCGGGTGAAGACCGAGGGCGACCCCGATCTGACGGCGGCCATCCTGCGGAACTTCACGGTCACCCAGTAGCCCGTCGCGGGCGGCGGGACGCGGCGGCGGGCCGAAATCCACTGTCGCCGCCGCCCCGGTCCCGGCTACCGTCCCCGCCGTGACCGAGACCGACACGCACCCCGCGCACCCTTCCGCCGAGCCGCCACGGCTGACCCGGCTGACCTTCCACGGCCCGCTGTCCGAGCACCGCGCCGGCCGGCTGGTCGAGCGGCTGGCCCGCACGGGTCCCGCCACCGTCCTGGACATCGGCTGCGGCTGGGGCGAGTTGATGCTGCGGGTCCTTCAGGCGGTGCCGGGGGCCACCGGGGTCGGGATCGACCTGAACGCGCAGGACCTGGCCCGGGGGCGGCGCTCAGCCGAGGAGCGCGGGCTGGCCGGACGGGCGGAGTTCGTGGCGGAGTCGGCTACGGGGACGTCCCGTGGCCCGGCCGACCTGGTGCTGTGCGTCGGCTCCAGCCAGGCCCTCACCACCCTGGAGCCGCCCGGGCACACCGCCGAGGCGCTGCGGGCGCTGCGCGGCCTGGTCGCCGACGGGGGGCGGGTACTGCTCGGGGAGGGCTTCTGGCAGCGTCCGCCGACCGAGGCCGAGCTCGCGGGCATGTGGCCGGGCGCGAGCGACGCCGACCACCACGACCTGGGCACCCTGCTGGACCTCGCGGTGGAGGCCGGTTTCCGTCCGGAGTGGACGGAGACGGCGGACGCGGGTGAGTGGGAGGAGTTCGAGTCGGCGTACCAGGCGGACGCCGAGGTGTGGCTGGCCGGCCACCCGGACCATCCCCGGGCGGCCGAGACGCGCGAGCGCCTCGACCGGCACCGCGCCCAGTGGATGAGCTACCGCGGCATCCTCGGGCTCGCGTATCTCACGCTGGTGCCCGCGCGGTGACTCAGGCGGGGACGTGCACGGTCTCCACACGGCTGGCGACCAGGCGTTCCCGCTCGCGGCGGGCGGCGCGTCCGCGCAGGCGCAGGATCTGGCTGACGCCGAGGGCCTGGAGGACGAAGACGGCCGAGAAGGCGATCCGGTAGTCGTCGCCGGTGGCGTCGAGCAGCACACCGACCGCGAACAGCGTCGTCATGGAGGCGATGAAGCCACCCATGTTGGTGATGCCGGAGGCGGTGCCCTGCCGCGCGGGCGGGTTGGCCGGGCGGGCGAAGTCGAAACCGAGCATGGAGGCCGGTCCGCAGGCACCGAGGACCACGCACAGCACGACGAGCAGCGCCATCGGTGCCGTGTCGCCGGGCCAGGCCAGGGTCGTCGCCCACAGCACTGCGGTGGCGGCGACCGTGCCGAGGGCGAGCGGCAGCCGGGCGCCGTGGTGCCGGGCGACGACCTGTCCGTAGACGAGGCCGACGGCCATGTTGGACAGGACGACGAGGGTGAGCAGCTCACCGGCGGTGGCGCGGGTCAGGCCCTGCGCCTCGACCAGGAACGGCAGCCCCCACAGCAGCAGGAACACCATCGCCGGGAACTGCGTCGTGAAGTGCACCCACATGCCCAGCCGGGTGCCGGGCTCCCGCCAGGACGCGGCGATCTGGCGGCGGACGTAGGCGGCGCCCTGGTGCGGCAGGGGCTCCGGTTCGTGGCCCTCGGGGTGGTCCTTGAGGAACAGCAGGGTCAGCACGAGCACCACGACGCCCGCGCCCGCGCTGCCCGCGAAGGCCGCGGTCCAGCCGACGCCGTGCAGCAGCCGGGCCAGGACCAGGGTGGAGACGAGGTTGCCCGCCATGCCGACGAGGCCGGCGAGCTGGGCGACCAGCGGGCCGCTCCGGGCCGGGAACCAGCGGGTGCCCAGCCTGAGGACGCTGATGAACGTCAGCGCGTCGCCGCAGCCCAGCAGGGCGCGGGAGGCGAGGGCCATGCCGTACGACGGGGAGAAGGCGAAGGCGAGCTGTCCCGCGGTGAAGAGCACGGCACCCATGGCGAGCACCTTCTTGGTGCCGAGCCGGTCGACGAGCAGGCCGACGGGTATCTGCATGCCCGCGTACACGAGCAGCTGGAGGATCGAGAACGTCGACAGGGCGGAGGCGTTCACGTCGAAGCGGTCGGCCGCGTCGAGTCCGGCGACCCCCAGCGAGGTGCGGAAGATGACGGCGACGAAGTAGACGGAGACGCCGATGCCCCAGACGGCGATCGCGCGGCGGCCGCCCAGGGGCGCCCGCTCCGGAGAAGGGCCGCCGGGCAGGCTGGTGGCCGGCTTCATCGTTCCTCCCCCCGCGCGAGGTGGGAGAACCAGTCGACGTGCCGGTGGACCAGCTCGACGGCCGCCCCCGGGTCGCCGGAGCGCAGCGCCGTGAGGATCTCCTCGTGCTCGCTGAGCGTCTTGGCGATCCGGTCGGGGTGGGAGTGCATCACGGCGACGCCCATGCGCAGCTGCCGGTCGCGGAGCTGGTCGTAGAGGCGGGAGAGGATCTCGTTGCCGCCGCTGCGGACGATCTCGGCGTGGAAGCAGCGGTCGGTGACGGCGGCCGCGGCGAAGTCGCCTGCGGCGGCCTGGGCCTTCTGCCGGTCGAGCAGTTCCTCCAGGCGGGCGAGGAGCCCGGGGGGAGCGGGGACGGCCTTGCGCGCCGCGTGCTCCTCGACGAGCATGCGCGTCTCCACGACGTCCTTGATCTCCTGCGCGGAGACCGGCAGGACCAGGGCGCCCTTCTTCGGGTAGAGCTTGAGCAGCCCCTCGGCCTCCAGCCGCAGCAGCGCCTCGCGGACCGGGGTGCGGGAGACACCGACGGCGTCGGCGAGCTCACCCTCGGTGAGGAGCGTGCCGCCCTCGTAGCGCCGCTCCAGGACGCCCTGTTTCACATGCCGGTAGACACGGTCGGCTGCGGGCGGCTGCTTCACGGGGGCAGGCGGGGCGGTAGGCATGCCTACAGCATAGATACAACACGTACGCAACGGCGGAACGGTCCACGATACGGACCCGTCCGGTGGAATCTCCCGGCAAAGAAGCACCGTCCGAACCAGCGGCGGCACAACCATGTGTGCTACTTACGTGTCACACACGTGCGGCCCCACTTTCTTCCCCTCCAACTCGGCCGCACCGCAGGGGCATAAGACGTAATCGGGGTAAATCAGTTGATAACTGCACACAAGGGCATGCGTGTTCGCAGGGCCGCCGCCGTCGTCCTCACGACCGGCGCGGTCCTCGCCTCCGGCGCCCTCACCGCGGCGCCCGCGCAGGCCGTCACCACGCCCTCGATCAATGCCAAGGGCGGGTTCCTGATGAACAGCGCCAACGGCCAGACGCTCTTCTCGAAGGCGGCGGACACGAAGCGACTGACCGCGTCCACGACGAAGGTCATGACCGCGAAGGTGGTCCTGTCGCAGTCGAACCTCAACCTCGACACGAAGGTGACCATAAAGAAGGAGGTCAGCAACTACATCGTCGCCAAGGGGGCGTCCTCCGCGAACCTGATCGTCGGTGACAAGGTCACCGTCCGTCAGCTGCTGTACGGGATGATGCTCAAGTCCGGCTGCGACGCCGCGATGACGCTCGCCGACAAGTTCGGCACCGGCTCCACGGTCAACGCCCGCGTGAAGTCGTTCATCGGCAAGATGAACACCA
Source organism: Streptomyces sp. NPDC056628 (assembly GCF_042792555.1). Classification (NCBI taxonomy): domain Bacteria; kingdom Bacillati; phylum Actinomycetota; class Actinomycetes; order Kitasatosporales; family Streptomycetaceae; genus Streptomyces; species Streptomyces sp. NPDC056628. Next base: position 227,567 of record NZ_JBHTWG010000004.1, on the reverse strand, counting down.
TGGCCCAGAGCCTGGGCATGACGAACACGCACTTCGACTCGTTCGACGGCATCAGCAACGGCTCGAACTACTCGACCCCGCGCGACCTGACCAAGCTGGCCCGCAGCGCGATGAGCTCCTCGACGTTCAAGACCGTCGTCAAGACGAAGTCCTACACGGCGAAGACCGTCACCAAGACCGGCTCCACCCGCACGATGGCGGCGTGGAACAACACCAACACCCTGCTCGGCTGGAACGGCACGCTCGGCGTGAAGACCGGCTCGGGCACCGAGGCGAAGTACTGCCTCGTCTTCGCGGCCACCCTCAACGGCGAGTCCGTGATCGGCACCGTGCTCACCGCCCCCCCGTACGCAACCCCCCCGGGGGACGAGAAGACGCACAACACCAAGGGCTACGCCAAGAACCGCTCACCTTCGGCGAGCCGCCAACGGGGCGGCCACCGCGCGGGGGCCGCCCCTTTCAGCGTCCTGCGGGGATCACGCCCAGGTGATCAGCCGCTTGGGCTGCTCCAGGATCGCCGCCACGTCCGCGAGCACCTTGGAGCCCAGCTCGCCGTCGACCAGGCGGTGGTCGAAGCTCAGCGCCAGCGTGGTGACCTGACGCGGCTTCACCTTGCCCTTGTGCACCCACGGCTGGGGCTTGATCGCACCGACCGCGAGGATCGCGGACTCGCCCGGGTTGAGGATCGGGGTGCCGGTGTCGACGCCGAAGACGCCGACGTTGGTGATGGTGACCGTGCCGCCCTGCATCGCGGCGGGGCTGGTCCTGCCCTCCCGCGCCGTCGACACCAGCTCGCCCAGCGCCTCCGCCAGCTGCGGCAGCGTCTTGGCGTCGGCGTCCTTGATGTTCGGCACGATCAGCCCGCGCGGGGTCGCCGCCGCGATGCCCAGGTTCACATAGTGCTTGCGCACGATCTCCTGGTTCGCCTCGTCCCAGGACGCGTTGACGTCCGGGTTGCGCTTGATCGCGACCAGCAGGGCCTTGGAGATCAGCAGCAGCGGGTTCACTCGCAGCCCGGCGAACTCCTTGTCCGCCTTCAGCTCCTCGACCAGCTTCAGGGTCCGTGTCACGTCCACGGTCACGAACTCCGTGACATGCGGGGCCGTGAACGCCGAGCCCACCATCGCCGCAGCCGTGGCCTTGCGGACGCCCTTGACCGGGACCCGGGTCTCCCGGGCGCCGTCGTACGAGGCGACGGGCGCCGCGGCGGCGGCCGGCGCCTGGGGGGCTGCGGGCACCGGCTCGGCGGCCGGGGCCTGCGGCGCCACCGCGGCGTGCACGTCCTCACGGGTGATGATGCCGTCGGGACCGGTCGGGGTCACCGTCGCCAGGTCGACGCCCAGGTCCTTCGCCAGCTTGCGCACCGGCGGCTTGGCCAGCGGCCGGGCCTGGGCGGGCGCGGCGGCGGCGCCGTGGCCGTGGCCGTGGCCGTGGCCGTTCAGCTCGGCCTGGAGGGCCCGCGCCGCCGGCTCGGGCTCCTGGCGCGGCACCTCGGCGCCCTTGCGCGGGCGGCGCTTGGTGGACGAGGCGGAGACGCCGTAGCCGACGAGCACCGGCTGGCGGCCCTGCGGCTCGGTCTCCTCCTCCTGCGGCGGCGCGGCCGGCTCCTCGGCGGCCGGGGCCGCCCCGCCGGAGACGTCCACCGCGATGATCGACGTGCCGACGTCGACCGTCGTGCCCTCGGGGAAGTGCAGGGCGCGGACCACGCCGTCGTAGGGGATGGGCAGCTCGACGGCCGCCTTGGCGGTCTCGACCTCGCAGACCACCTGCCCGTCCGTGACGGTGTCGCCCGGCTGGACGTACCACTTGAGGATCTCGGCCTCGGTGAGTCCCTCACCGACGTCGGGCATCTTGAACTCGCGCACGGACGCGTCTGTCATCGTCGTCACGACCCTCTCCTCAGTACGCCAGGGCACGGTCGACGGCGTCGAGCACCCGGTCCAGACCCGGCAGGTACTCATCCTCCAGGCGCGCCGGCGGGTACGGGGCGTGGTAGCCGCCGACCCGGAGCACCGGGGCCTCCAGGTGGTAGAAGCAGCGCTCGGTGATCCGGGCGGCGATCTCCGCGCCGGAACCGAAGAACACCGGGGCCTCGTGGACCACGACCAGCCGGCGGGTCTTCTCCACCGAGGTCTGGATGGAGTCGAAGTCGAGCGGGGAGACCGACCGCAGGTCCAGGACCTCCAGGTCGCGCCCCTCCTCGGCGGCCGCCGCGGCGACCTCCAGACAGGTCTTCACCATGGGGCCGTAGGCGGCGAGCGTCAGGTCGGTGCCCTCGCGGACCACCTTCGCCTTGTGCAGCGGGCCGGGGATCGCGTCGGTGAGGACCTCGCCCTTGTCCCAGTAGCGGCGCTTGGGCTCGAAGAAGATCACCGGGTCGTCGCTCTGGATGGCCTGCTGCATCATCCAGTACGCGTCGGACGCGTTCGCCGGGGACACGATCTTCAGACCGGCAACGTGCGCGAACAGCGACTCCGGGGACTCCGAGTGGTGCTCGACCGCGCCGATGCCGCCGCCGTAGGGGATGCGCACGACGACGGGGAGCTTGACCTTGCCCAGCGAACGCGCGTGCATCTTCGCGAGCTGCGTGACGATCTGGTCGTACGCCGGGAAGACGAAGCCGTCGAACTGGATCTCCACCACCGGGCGGTAGCCGCGCAGGGCGAGCCCGATCGCGGTGCCCACGATGCCGGACTCGGCGAGGGGGGTGTCGATGACCCGGCTCTCGCCGAAGTCCTTCTGCAGGCCGTCGGTGACCCGGAAGACACCGCCGAGCTTGCCGACGTCCTCACCCATCACGAGGACCTTCGGGTCCGTCTCCAGGGCGTGGCGCAGCGACTCGTTGATCGCCTTGGCCAGAGCCATCTTCTCCGCTGCCATGTCAGGCCCCCTCTACGTCCGCGAACGACGCCTGGTAGGCGGCGAACTGGGCGCGCTCCTCGTCGACGAGCGCGTGCCCGTCCGCGTACACGTTCTCGAAGATGGCGAAACGGTCCGGGTCCGGCATGGCGCGGACCGCCTCGCGCACTCGTCTGCCCAACGCCTCGCTCTCGGTCTCCAGTTCCGCGAAGAATCCCTCGTCCGCCTGGTTCGACGCCTCGAGGTAGGCGCGCAGGCGCAGGATCGGGTCCTTGGCCTCCCAGGCCAGGCGCTCCTCGTCCCCGCGGTACCGGGTCGGGTCGTCGGAGGTGGTGTGGGCGCCCATGCGGTACGTGTAGGCCTCGACCAGCGTCGGGCCCTCACCGCTGCGGGCGCGCTCCAGCGCCCACTTCGTCACGGCGAGGCAGGCCAGGACGTCGTTGCCGTCGACGCGGACGCCGGGGAAGCCGTAGCCCTGCGCGCGCTGGTACAGCGGCACCCGGGTCTGCTTCTCGGTGGGCTCGGAGATCGCCCACTGGTTGTTCTGGCAGAAGAACACCACGGGGGCGTTGTAGACCGCGGAGAAGGTGAAGGACTCGGCCACGTCGCCCTGGCTGGAGGCGCCGTCGCCGAAGTAGGCGATCACCGCGCTGTCCGCGCCGTCCTTGGCGACACCCATCGCGTAGCCGGTGGCGTGCAGCGTCTGGGAGCCGATGACGATCGTGTAGAGCTGGAAGTTGTTGCTGTTCGGGTCCCAGCCGCCGTTGTTCACCCCGCGGAACATGCCGAGCAGGTTGGTCGGGTCGACGCCCCGGCACCAGGCGACACCGTGCTCGCGGTACGTCGGGAAGACGTAGTCGTCCTCGCGGGTGGCGCGGCCGGAGCCGATCTGGGCGGCCTCCTGGCCGAGCAGCGAGGCCCACAGGCCCAGCTCGCCCTGGCGCTGCAGGGCGGTCGCCTCGGCGTCGAAGCGGCGGGTGAGCACCATGTCGCGGTAGAGGCCGCGGAGCTCTTCGGGGGTGATGCCGGCGACATACTTGTCGAACTCGGCGTTCTTGACGCGCTTGCCCTCGGGCGTCAGCAGCTGTACGAGCTCGGGTTCGGCGCCCGCCGTCTTCCTCGCGGATGTGGTCTTGCCGGCCGTGCTCTTGGTACCGGCGCTGCGTCGCGGCTTTCGCGCGGCAGTGCTCTCCACGGTCACGTGTGCTCCTCCGTCGGTCCGGCTACCCGGGTTCGCCGGGTGCTGGGGTTACCCCCTGTTCCGCGGTGGGAACGTGGGGGCGCGGCTCACCTGCGGCCCTCGGACGCACGGGGTGGGTGCGGCTCGTTGGGGACAGGCGTGACAGGTGCCCCGGCGAGCACCCTGCAAAAGGCACGTTACCCAGTGCTCCACAATTCTGTGAAACCCCTCCTGACCTGGGATTTTGCTTGGAAATCCAAGTAAATCGCCAAAGTCGGGAACAGCCCTGGTCACAGCCTTGCAGGGGGCCGGAACAACGGCACGTTATATCGGTGAGCCAGGTCACGGGAAGGGTCGTCGTGTCACGTTCCGTGCCCTGCGGCCACGGGGAGCGACAAAGCGCAGCTCAGGGGTGTGAAAAGCGCGCGTGAGCCCGTTTCGGGGCGCACGCGCGCGGGTGGAGCGGGGAGCCGGAGGTCAGCCCGTGGCGCCCTCCGGCGGGGTGATCGGGGTCGTGGGGGCCACCGTCGGGTCCTCCGTCGGGTCCTCGGTCGGGTCCTCCGTCGGGTCCTGCGTCGGCTGCTGCGTCGTCGGGTCCTGGGTCGGCTCCTGCGTCGGCTTCTGCGTCGGCTCCTGCGTCGGCTCCTGGGTCGGCGACCAGTCCGAGTCGCCGCCCGTGTCCGTGCCGCCCTCGTCGACGCCGCCGGTCTGGTCCTCGGTCGCCGCGTCCGTGGGCTCCTCGGACGGCTTGTCCCGGTCCTCGCTCTGCGTCACGGTCGGCTTGGTCGGCGTCTTGTCGCCGTCGCCACCCTTGCCGTTGTTGACGGCCAGCGCGACACCGGCCGCGATCGCGATCACCGCGAGGACGGCGAGGATCCACAGCTTGCCGCGGCCGCTGCCCTTGTTGCCGTGCCCCTCGAAGCCGCCGTCGTCCCCGCCGCGGTAGCCACCGGGCAGGATCGGCTGCGGGATCTGCGTCGTACCGGAGGCGGGGTCTCCCGGGTGGCCCATGACGGCCGTCTGCGCGAAGCCGCCGGCCGGGGTGTGCCGGCCCTCGTGCGTCGTCGTCACCGGGCCGGTGTTCCAGGTGCCGGTGTGGCCGCCCTGGTCGTACAGCATCTGGAGCGCGTACTGGACGAGGCCGCGCATCTCCTCGGCCGTCTGGAACCGGTCGTCCGGCTCCTTGGCGAGCGAGCGCATGACGAGGCCGTCGAGCTCCGGCGGCGCGGCGTCGGACGCCTCGGACGGCGGGGTCGGGATGTCCTGGACGTGCTGGTAGACCACCGACAGCGGGGTCTCGCCGGTGAACGGCGGACGCAGCGCGAGCAGCTCGTACAGCAGGCAGCCGGTCGCGTACAGGTCGGAGCGGTGGTCGACCGCCTTGCCGAGCGCCTGCTCGGGCGACAGGTACTGCGGGGTGCCCATGACCATGCCGGTCTGCGTCATCGTGGACTGCGCGCCGTGCAGGGCGCGCGCGATGCCGAAGTCCATCACCTTCACGGCGCCGTTGTGGGTGATGATGACGTTGGCGGGCTTGATGTCGCGGTGCACGATGCCGTGCTGGTGCGAGTAGGCCAGGGCCTCCAGGACGCCGGAGACGATGATGAGCGCCTGCTCGGGTCCGGGCGCCTCGGCGTTGATCAGGAGGTCGCGGATGGTGCGGCCCTCGACGATCTCCATGACGATGTACGGCACGGAGTGGCCGCCGACGACGTCCTCGCCGGAGTCGTACACGGCGACGATCGCGTGGTGGTTGAGGCCGGCCACGGACTGGGCCTCGCGCGTGAAGCGGGCCTTGGACACCGGGTCCTCGGCGAGGTCGGAGCGCAGCAGCTTGACCGCCACCGTGCGTCCCAGCCGGACGTCCTCGGCCGCGAACACCTCGGCCATACCGCCCCGGCCGAGTCTGTGGGTCAGCCGGTAACGGCCGTCCCCGACCAACCCGCCGTTACCCCACATCTCCGGCGCGTCTGACATACCGCCGCCAGCCGCCTCGGGGTCGGACGGGCCCTGAGCGCGCTGCTGCTGTGCCATCGGTCCTCGCCGTCGTTTCTGCCCGCGGTGCGCGCGGTGTTGTTACGGTCTCCGTCGGCCACGCTACAGCCTCGGCGCAAGCCGCCGGTCCGGGACGGCTGCCCCGATCCGACGAAGACGGACCGGTCATGAAACCTTCACCCGGCCCCCACGTGCAAATTGTGTGCACCGACGGTACGACCCCTGTAACGCTTCCGCGACGCCGCCTTCGCGTACGGTCACGGAACGGGCACCTCGCTTGACCTGTCGGTGCCGTGGGGCAGACTTGGCCGGGAATAGCACATTGGATCAACCGGGGTCAGCGGATCCCGGACAGCCGCAGGCGCCCAAGGGGCACGGGGGACGCAGAACATGAGCCAGGACGGCGCACAGAACGCGCACGCGGGGCGGGCGCTGGCCGGGGGCCGCTACCAGTTGCGCGACCTGCTCGGCCAGGGCGGCATGGCCTCCGTCCACCTCGCCTACGACTCCGTGCTCGACCGCCAGGTCGCGGTCAAGACGCTCCACACCGAGCTGGGCCGCGAGCCGGCGTTCCGCGAGCGGTTCCGCCGCGAGGCCCAGGCAGTGGCCAAGCTCACGCACACCAACATCGTCTCCGTCTTCGACACCGGCGAGGACGAGATGGACGGCATGACGACGCCGTACATCGTCATGGAGTACATCGAGGGCCTGCCGCTCAGCTCCGTCTTCGACGAGGCCGTGCGGCAGGCCGGGGCGATGCCCGCCGACCAGGCGCTGAAGATCACCGCGGATGTGCTCGCCGCCCTGGAGATCAGCCACGAGATGGGCCTGGTCCACCGCGACATCAAGCCGGGCAACGTGATGCTGAACAAGCGCGGCGTCGTCAAGGTCATGGACTTCGGCATCGCGCGCGCCATGCAGTCCGGCGTGACGTCGATGACACAGACCGGCATGGTGGTCGGCACCCCGCAGTACCTCTCGCCGGAGCAGGCCCTCGGCCGGGGCGTGGACGCCCGCTCCGACCTGTACTCGGTCGGCATCATGCTCTTCCAGCTCGTCACCGGACGGCTGCCGTTCGACGCGGACTCGCCGCTGGCCATCGCGTACGCGCACGTGCAGGAGGAGCCGGTCGCCCCGTCCTCGATCAACCGCTCGCTGCCCCCGGCGGTGGACGCGCTGGTGGCCCGCGCGCTGAAGAAGAACCCGAACGAACGCTTCCCCAGCGCCGAGGCCATGCGCGACGAGTGCCTGCGCATCGCGCAGTCCTTCCATGCGGCGCCGCCGAGCATCGTGCCGGGCGCGCAGACGCAGAGCGGCCAGGGCGTCGGCGCCTCCGTGTTCCCGCCGGTCGGCCAGGCGCCGCCGAGCAGCGGCCCGGTCCGGACGCCCTACCAGCCGACCCCGCAGCCGTCCCCGTACGGCGTCCCCGGCACCCCGCCGCCGTCCGGCCCGGCCCCGGCGTACGGCTATCCGCAGCAGTCCGGCTTCACGACGCCGGCGCCCGCCTCCTACGCCCCGCAGCCCGGCCACGCGACGCCTCCGCCGTACACGATCGCGCCGCAGGGACAGGGCGCGCCGGGCGGCGGCAAGAGCAACCGGCCGGTGATCATCGGCTCGATCGTCGTGTCGCTGGTCGCCGTGGGCGGTCTGATCGCCGCGCTGTCGATGAACCGCGGCGGGGGCGACGAGGGCAAGGGAGGCGGCGGTTCGACCGAGACCACCGAGATCTCCAAGGCGCCGGGCTGGCGGCAGGGCGACACCTCGCGGACCGTCGAGACCAGCGAGTGCACCGAGCCGCGTGAGGCCTACCTCGACCCCGACAAGGTGACGATGCCGGACCTGACCTTCCGGTACTGGCCGTCGGTCGAGGAGTGCCTCAAGGCCGCCGGCTGGAAGTACGAGAAGATCGACACCGACGAGAACACGTACGGCCAGGGCACCGTCATGGAGCAGGACCCCAAGGTGCGCAAGGACTTCGACCCGGACGACCCCCCGGTGATGAAGTTCAAGGTGTCCACCGGCAATCCGGAGTGACCAACCTGCGCGGAAGGGCCCGGCGGCATCGGCCGCCGGGCCCTCGTCGTCCGTGGTTCAGGACATCCCTACAGGTACGGACCGCCCGTCCGGCCGGCCTGCGGGTGGTCGCCGTCGTCGCCGCCGACTCCCGGCGGGAGGGCGCGGCGCATCTGCTCCAGCTGGGCGCGCGCCGCCATCTGCTGGGCGAACAGGGTGGTCTGGATGCCGTGGAAGAGGCCCTCCAGCCAGCCGACCAACTGGGCCTGCGCGATGCGCAGTTCCGCGTCGGACGGTGTCCCCTCGTCCGTGAACGGCAGTGACAGCCGCTCCAGCTCCTCGACGAGCTCGGGGGCCAGGCCGTCCTCCAGTTCCTTCACCGAGCTGGCGTGGATCTCTTTCAGCCGGGCCCGGCTCGCCTCGTCGAGGGGAGCGGCGCGCACCTCTTCGAGCAGCTGCTTGATCATGCTGCCGATGCGCATGACCTTCGCGGGCTGCTCCACCTGCTCCGTCACCGGGATCTCGCGGGGGCCGTCGTCCCCGCCGCCGCCACCGAGCGCCATCCCGTCCTGGCCCACGACCAGGATCTGGGGGTTCTCGGGTTGCCTGTCGTTCCTCGGCATCTCCATGCCGCCATTCTCTCGCACCCGTACAGCTCATCACCGTAGTGCCCCCCACGAGGGGCACTACACCGTTCCGGCACCGGGGATCGCGCGCCGCCACCAGGGCGGGTCGGCCGGGTGGCGGCGCCCGGAATGCCGGGTGCGCCGGGTCCTGTGAGGCTTGTCCCTCGGGGGCGGGTTCTGGCTCGGGGTGCCGCGGACTCTTGGGTGGTGAGGGCAGTGGGAGCAATGGGGGTCATGCGCACGACCGGGCTGCTGGGTGTGCTGGTCATGGGACTGGTCGCGGGCGGTGGCACCGGCGTGGCCCACGGCGCCGAGGCGGCGCGTGCCGCTCAGGGCCTCACGGCCGGCTTCCGGGGCTCGCCGTCGACGGACCCGCCGGCCGACGGGCCGGAGGTCCCGGGGGCCGGGCCGTCCTCGGACCCTGCCCCCTCCGAGGCCACCTCCGCCGCGCCTTCGCGGCACGGGGAGCACCGGGAGCACCACAGGCAGGGCGGACGCGAGGAGGCCCGTGACCGGGAGGAGGCCCGTGACCGGGAGGAGGCCCGTGACCGGGAGGAGGTGCGGGAGTCCTGGCACTCCGGGCGGCGGGAGCCGTCGCCCAGCGCCAGCGCCCACGGACCCGCCGCCGGCCGGACGAAGCCCTCCGGCGAACCGTCCCGGGCCGGGAGCCGGCCAGGAGAGGGCCGCGAGCGGCCGGGACGGCAGCAGGCGCCCCTGGAGGAGTCCGAGGCGTCGGTGCACCCGGCCGGCGACCAGGACGCCACGGAACCGCCGGCCGAGGAGGAAGCAACCGCGACCGTACCCGGCGACGAGGACACGGCCGCCGCCGACGCCACCGCGCAGCCGTCCGGCCGGGCGGCGGACGACACGCGGGGCGCCGGCACCCGGGAGCGGGCGGAGCCCGTCCTGCAGGTCCTGCCCCTCGGCACCGGCCTGGTGCTCGTCGGGCTCGGTCTGGGCCTGGCCTTCGTCGGGCTGCGCCTGCGCCGCGGCTAGGCCGTGTCCGCACAGTCCCGCCTGCCTCCGGTGCCTGACGCCGCGAGGCAGGCGGGACTGGTCGGACACCCCCTGGGGAGCGTCCCTGTCCGGTCGCTAGGGGACGACCAGCAGCACCTTGCCGATGTGCCCGCTCTCCTCGACCACCCGGTGCGCCTCGGCGGCTTCGTTCATCGGGATCTCACGGTCGACGACCGGACGGACGTGGGCGGCCTTCAGCAGCGGCCACACGTGCTCGCGCACCGCCGCGACGATCGCCGCCTTCTCCTCCAGCGGGCGGGCGCGCAGCGAGGTCGCGCTGATCGCGGCGCGCTTGGCCAGCAGGGCGCCGATGTTGAGCTCGCCCCTCGCGCCGCCCTGCAACCCGATGATCGCCAGTCGGCCGTTGACGGCGAGCGCGCGGACGTTGCGATCGAGGTACTTGGCGCCCATGTTGTCGAGGATGACGTCGGCCCCGGCGCCGGCCGTGGTCTCCCTGATCTCCTCGACGAAGTCCTGCTCCCGGTAGTTGATCAGGATGTCGGCGCCCAGCTCCGCGCACCGCTCCAGCTTCTCCTTGCTGCCCGCCGTGACCGCGACCCTCGCGCCGACCGCCTTGGCGAGCTGGATCGCCATGGTGCCGATGCCGCTGGACCCGCCGTGCACGAGCAGCGTCTCCCCGGGACGCAGATGGGCGACCATGAAGACGTTCGACCAGACCGTGCACACCACCTCGGGCAGCGCCGCGGCCTCCGTGAGGCTCACGCCCTCCGGGACCGGCAGCAGCTGTCCGGCCGGCACGGCGACCTTCTCGGCGTATCCGCCGCCCGCGAGCAGGGCGCAGACCTCGTCGCCGACGGCCCAGCCGGAGACGCCGGGACCGAGCGCGGCGATCCGGCCGGAGCACTCCAGACCGGGGTACGGGGAGGAGCCGGGTGGCGGGTCGTAGAAGCCCTGCCGCTGCAGGAGGTCGGCCCGGTTGACGGCGCCCGCCGCCACCTCGACCAGCACTTCGCCCTCGCCCGGCACGGGGTCGGGGACCTCGTCCCACACCAGCACCTCGGGCCCGCCCGGTTCCTCAATCGTGATCGCATGCATGTCACGGACGCTACTCCCCGGTGCCCGCGTCCGCGGCCGCCGGCCGTCCCGTGCGCCGCACCGCTCCCCGTGAAAATCCTGTGCGTCACCGATGAGTTTGCGGGACCGCAAAAGTCTCCCCATGCGTAGCCCAAGAGCGCGGAAGGACCCTCCGGAAGGACCCCGACAGCATGAGCACGCAGACGAACGGTCTCGCCATCGAGACCGCGGGCCTGGTGAAGACGTTCGGTGAGACACGGGCCGTCGACGGCGTGGACCTCGCGGTTCCGGCCGGCACGGTCTACGGCGTCCTCGGACCGAACGGCGCCGGCAAGACGACCACGGTGAAGATGCTCGCCACCCTGCTGCGCCCGGACGGCGGCGAGGCCCACGTCTTCGGGCACGACGTGGTGCGCGAGGCCGACGCGGTCCGCGGCCGGGTCAGCCTCACCGGCCAGTACGCCTCCGTCGACGAGGACCTGACCGGCACGGAGAACCTGGTCCTGCTGGGCCGTCTCCTCGGCCACCGCAAGCCGGCCGCACGCGAGCGCGCGGCACAGCTGCTGGAGGCCTTCGGGCTGACGGACGCGGCGGGCAAGCAGGTCAAGAACTACTCCGGTGGCATGCGCCGCCGCATCGACATCGCCGCGTCGATCCTCAACACCCCCGACCTGCTCTTCCTCGACGAGCCGACGACCGGCCTCGACCCGCGCAGCCGCAACCAGGTGTGGGACATCGTCCGCGCGGTCGTCACCCAGGGCACCACCGTCCTGCTGACCACGCAGTATCTGGACGAGGCCGACCAGCTGGCGTCCCGGATCGCCGTGATCGACCAGGGCCGGGTGATCGCGGAGGGCACCAAGGGCGAACTGAAGGCGTCCGTCGGCGCCGGCACCGTCCATCTGCGGCTGCGCGACCCGGCGCAGCGACCGGAGGCCGCGCGCATCCTGCGGCTGGCCCTGGACGCCGAGGTGCAGTCCGAGCCCGACCCCGTGGCCCTCACCGCCCGCGTCGGGGGTGCGGGCAACGGGCAGGGCGCGGCGGAGCAGGCCGGCCGCGCGCTCGCCGAGCTGGCCCGCGGCGGCATCACCGTCGACAACTTCTCGCTGGGTCAGCCCAGCCTGGACGAGGTGTTCCTCGCCCTGACCGGACACGACACCCACAAGACCGAGCGCGACCAGGACGAGGTGACGGCATGAGCACCGTGACACAGACCGAGGGCAGGGAGCTCGCCCCCGTCAGCGCCGAATCGCTCGCCGCGCTGCTGATCGCCAAGGAGCGGCCGCCGCGGCCCAGCGCCTGGTCGGCGTCGATGACGTTCGGCTGGCGGGCCATCCTGAAGATCAAGCACGTGCCCGAGCAGCTCTTCGACGTCACCGCGTTCCCGATCATGCTGGTGCTGATGTACACGTACTTGTTCGGGGGTGCCCTGGCCGGGTCCCCGACGGCGTACATCCAGTTCCTGCTGCCGGGCATCCTGGTGATGTCGGTCGTGATGATCACCATGTACACCGGTGTCTCGGTGAACACCGACATCGAGAAGGGCGTCTTCGACCGGTTCCGGACGCTGCCGATCTGGCGCCCGTCGACGATGGTCGGCTATCTGCTGGGCGACGCCCTGCGCTACACCATCGCGTCCGTCGTGATGCTCACCGTCGGCGTGATCCTCGGCTTCCGGCCGGACGGCGGGGCGGGCGGCGTCATCGCGGGCATCGCGCTGCTGGTCGCCTTCTCCTTCGCGTTCTCGTGGATCTGGACGATGTTCGGTCTGCTGCTGCGCTCCGAGAAGTCGGTGATGGGCGTCAGCATGATGGTGATCTTCCCGCTGACCTTCCTGTCCAATGTCTTCGTCGACCCGAGGACCATGCCGGGCTGGCTCCAGGCGTTCGTCAACAACAGCCCGATCACGCATCTGGCCACGGCGGTGCGCGGGCTGATGGCGGGCGACTGGCCGGCGGCCGACGTCGCCTGGTCGCTGGGCTGGACCTGCCTGTTCGTGCTGGTCTTCGGGCCGGTCACGATGCGGCTGTACAACCGCAAGTAGACCCGGGCGGGGCGTCAGTCCTGGGGCAGACGCCGGACGTCGGGTGCGACCTGCGCGCCCGGCGTCATCCGCACGATGGTGATGAGCCGGTCCGTCAGCTCCAGGGTGCCCACGTCCGGGTCGTCGTAGCCGAGCACCCGGTGCCCGCGCAGGACGCTGATCACCAGGTCGTCCAGCTCCCGGGGCTTCTTGCCCACCTCGGCCTTTATGACCGGCCGTTCGATGATGTCGAGCCCGGTGCCCTGGTGGATCAGGTCCTCCAGCACCATGCCGGCCGCGGGACTGAGCACCGACAGGCCGAGCAGCCGTCCGGCCGCGCTGGCGCTGGTGATGACGGCGTCCGCCCCGGACTGCTTGAGCAGCGGCGCGTTCTCCTCCTCGCGGACCGCGGCCACGATCTTCGCGCCCCGGTTGAGCTGCCGGGCCGTGAGGGTCACCAGCACGGCCGTGTCGTCACGCTGGGTCGCGATGATGATCTTCCGTGCCTTGTGCACCTCGGCCCGCTTCAGGACCTCGCTGCGCGTCGCGTCCCCGGTGACACCGGCGTACCCCTCGGCGACGGCCGCCTCGATCACCTTGGAGCTGGGGTCGACCACGACGACCTGGTCCTTCGGCAGCCCCGTCGCACAGACGGTCTGGATCGCCGAACGGCCCTTGGTGCCGAAGCCGACGACGACGGTGTGGTCGCGCAAGGTGGACCTCCAGCGGTTCAGGCGCCATTCCTCGCGGGTCCGTTCGGTCAGGACCTCGAGCGTGGTGCCGACCAGGATGATCAGGAACAGCACGCGCATGGGCGTGATGACGAAGATGTTGGTGAACCGGGCGGCGTCGCTGACCGGGGTGATGTCCCCGTACCCGGTGGTCGACAGCGTGACGGTCGAGTAGTAGAAGGCGTCGAGAAGGTCGACCGAGCCGTCGGAGCTGTCGTTGTAGCCCCCGTGGTCGGCGTAGACGATCAGAGCCGTGAGCACGAGCAGGCCGAGGGCCAGCGACACCCGCTTGGCGACCTGCCGGAAGGGGTGCTCCACGATCTTCTTCGGGAGCGTGACCCGATAGGTCACGATCCGCTCGTCCGCCTGACGGGCGATCGCGTCCTGACCCGGAAGTTTCACGTGAAACACACCTCGATACCGGCGGCTGCCCAGGGCAGATCCAGCAGTGCGGTCTCCTGGCCGGCCCGGGCACCGCCCGGCGGTACGACGGCCAGGGCATCGGCAGCCGCCATGCCCCGCAGCATCGCCGGACCGTGGTAATGCAGCGGCACGGCGTGGTCGCCGCGCAGGACGACCGGCACCAGCCGCGTGTCGTGCGGATGCCCGTGCACGGTTGCCTTCAGCGGGAGCGTGTAGGACTCCGGCGCGGGACGTGCCGCGAGCGTCCGCAGCAGCGGCTCGGCGAGCGTGAGCAGCCCCGACACGGCGGCCAGGGGATTGCCGGGCAGGCCGACGAGGTGCTGGCCCTCCTTGAGGCGGGCCAGCAGCATGGGGTGGCCGGGGCGCACCTGGACGCCGTCCACCAGCAGTTCGGCCCCCATGCGCTCCAGCGTGGGGTGGACATGGTCGACGGGGCCGGCGGCCGTGCCGCCCGTGGTGACGACGAGGTCGGCGCGGGAGGCGGTGAGCGCCTTGTGCAGGGCCTTGGCGGAGTCGCCGAGCCGGCGCACGGCGAGGATCTCAGCCCCGAGGGCGCGCAGCCACGGCGGCAGCATCGGGCCGAGGGCATCACGGATCAGGCCGTCGTGGGGCAACCCCTCGGTGAGCAACTCGTCGCCGAGGACGAGGACTTCCACCCGGGGGCGGGGCACGGCCGTGAGGGTGTCGTATCCGGCGGCCGCGGCCAGGCCGAGCACGGCCGGGGTCACGATGGTGCCGGTCGCGAGCAGATGGTCGCCGTTACGGCACTCCTGGCCGCGCGGGCGGATGTCCTGGCCGTGCTCGATGTCCCGGCCGGCGTGCAACCGGCCCTTGGCGTCCGTGGTCCCGTGCTCGGAGCGCAGCACGGCGGTGGTGTCCGGCGGGATACGGGCGCCGGTCGCGATCCGCACGGCCTCCCCGTCGGTCAGCGCGGCGGCCTCGGCGTGCCCGGCCAGGACGCCCTCCTCCCGCACCGCCCAGGGGCCGGGCCCGGCGATCGCCCATCCGTCCATCGCGGAGGTGTCGAAGGAGGGCAGGTCGGTCAGCGCGGTGAGCGGGGCGGCCAGGGTGAGGCCGAGGGCGGCGTCCAGGGGCACCGAGACGGGGGCGCGGCGCGCGGCCTTCACCGCCGCGCGCGCCGCCCGGGCGGCGACCTCGCGGGCGTCGGGCCAGGGCATGGCCCGGTGGTGGCCGTCCTCCTTGTGCCGGCCGGGCTGCCCGAGGCCGAGGGGGCGCGAGGCGGGGGCGGGCACGGAGTCGCCGTGCGCGGACGGGCCGTGGCCTTGGTTCACGAGGGCGAGCGCCTCCTCGATGTCAAGGTCCTCGGCGTCCTCACCCGCACGCGTGCCACCGGCGGTCATCCGGCGTCCGGGCGGGTGTCGGGGGTGGCGTCGGGGGCCGCGTCGGTCTTGGCGGCGGCGGCCTCGTCCGCCCAGCGCTGGGCGAGGGCGGCGGCCTTGCGGGACGCCTCGGCGACGGCTTCGGGGCCTCCCCCGGCCCGGCCCGCCGCGTAGCCGACGAGGAAGGTGGTCAGGGGTGCCGCGGGCCGCGCGACACCGTGGGCCGCGTCCCGGGCGAGGTCCAGCAGGACCTTGATGTCGACGTCGAGGTCGATGCCCAGTTCGTCCTTGGCTGCGGAAATCCATTCATCCAACACGTGCCCATGCTCCCTGATGCGTGCCCTGGCGGTGGCGATGTCGTCCCAGGTGTCGCAGTCGAAGGACGCGACGGGGTCGGGGACGCGGGTGAGGTCGAGGGCGCCGGTCAGCCGGCGCAGGGGCAGCCCGGTCAGAGCGCCGTGTTCCCGGGTGAGCGCGGCCAGTTCACGGCGCAGTGCCGGGACGCGGTAGGCGGCGACGAGCGGCTGGTCGCGGCCGCCGGCGTCGGTGAGCAGCGCACCGGCCGTGTCCGGGGCACCGCTCAGGGCGGCCAGCAGGGTGCGGACCGTGTCCTCGTGGAGGAACGGCAGATCGGCGGAGAGGACGACGACCACGTCGGCGGTGGTGTGCCGGAGCCCGGCGTCCAGGGCGGCGACCGGGCCGCCGCCGGGCGGGTCCTCCCGCGCCCAGCGCACCGGACGGGCGGTGGGACGCGGGCCGGCGACGACGACGGTCTCCCGCGCGTCGGCGCAGGCGCCGAGGACCCGGTCGAGCAGGGCCCGGCCGCCCACCCGCACCGCGGGCTTGTCCACGCCCCCCAGCCGTCGCGCCGCGCCGCCGGCGAGCACGACGGCGTCGTACGCGGCGGGGACGGCGCCCGGCGGGGGCGTGGGTTCGTACGGGGTCACCCCCCGAGTATGCGTGCCCCGGCGATCACAGGGAACGCGCGGGGGCGGCCCGTCCCGACGGGTGCGTCACAGGGTGCGCAGCAGCACCGCCGGGTTCTCGACGCAGTCCGCCACATGGCGCAGGAAGCCGCCCGCCGTACCGCCGTCGCAGACCCGGTGGTCGAAGGTCAGCGAGAGCTCGACGACCTGACGCACCGCCAGCTCCCCTGCGTGCACCCACGGCTTGGGGATGATGCGGCCGACGCCGAGCATCGCGGCTTCCGGGTGGTTGAGGATCGGCGTGGAGCCGTCGACGCCGAACACGCCGTAGTTGTTCAGCGTGAAGGTGCCGCCGGTCAGTTCGGCCGGGGTGAGGGTGCCCGCGCGGGCCGCCTCGGTCAGCCGGGCGAACTCGGCGGTCAGCGACTCCGCGTCCCGCGCGTGGGCGTCGCGGACGACCGGGACGACGAGGCCCCGCTCGGTCTGCGCGGCGAAGCCCAGGTTCACCTGCTCCAGCTGGATGACCTCCCTGGCTTCCAGGTCGACCGTGGAGTTCAGCTCGGGGAACCGGGTGAGGGCGGCCGTGCAGATCCGGGCCAGCAGGGCGAGCAGGGAGATCTTCGGCCCGCCCACGGCGTTCATCGCCGCGCGCGCCCGCATCAGCTCCGTCGCGTCGGCGTCCACCCAGCAGGTGGCGTCCGGGATCTCGCGCCGGCTGCGGGAGAGCTTGTCGGCGACGGCACCGCGCACGCCCTTGAGGGGAACACGGACACCGGCGGCGGGCGCCGAGGAACGGATGGGGCTCTGCGCGGGCGCCGACGCCTCGCGGGCGGCGGACGCGGCGGGCTGCGCGCCGCGGCGGGACTCGGCGGCCCGCAGGGCGTACTCGACGTCGGCCCGCAGGATGAGCCCGTCGGGGCCGGAGCCGTGGAGCTCCCTCAGGTCCAGGCCGTTCTCCCGGGCGAGACGGCGCACGAGGGGGGAGATCACCGGCACGGGGCCCTCGTGGCGGACCGGCTCACCGGCCGCCGGGGTGCCCGTGCCGTGGCCGGCGGCGGTGCCGACGGGCCGCGCCACGCGCTCGGCGGACGGGGTGCCCGCGCGCGGGGCGCCGTTCGCCGCGCTGTCCCGGGCCGGCGCCGGCGGGGTCGCCGACCGTACGCGGCGGCGGCGCGCGGGCGCCTCGGAGGTGCCGTAGCCCACCAGCACGTTGCCCGAGCCCTCGGGCTCCCCGCCCAGGGACGGCGCGCCGACGGCGACCGTCAGCAGCGGTGCGCCGACGGGCAGTTCGGTGCCCTCCTCGCCGTAGCGGGCGGTGACGACACCGCCGTAGGGGCAGGGGACCTCGACCATCGCCTTGGCCGTCTCGACCTCGACGACCGGCTGGTCGACCGCGACGACGTCGCCGACCTGGACCAGCCAGCGCACGATCTCCGCCTCGGTGAGCCCCTCCCCGAGGTCGGGGAGCTTGAACTCCAGCACCTGTGCCATCAGCTCTCGGCCTCCCACTGCAGACGCCCGACGGCGTCCAGGATGCGGTCCACGCCGGGCAGGTGGTGCCGCTCCAGCATCGGCGGCGGGTAGGGGATGTCGAACCCGGCCACGCGCAGCACCGGCGCCTCCAGGTGGTGGAAGCAGCGCTCCGTGACGCGGGCCGCGATCTCCCCTCCCGGGCCACCGAACCCGCCCGACTCGTGCACGACGACCGCACGTCCGGTCCGCCGGACCGAGGCGGCGACCGTCTCGTCGTCGAACGGCACCAGCGAGCGCAGGTCGACGACCTCCAGGTCCCAGCCCTCCTCGCGGGCCGCCTCCGCGGCTTCGAGGCAGACCGGCACGGACGGGCCGTACGTGATGAGCGTGGCACTGCGGCCGGAGCGCCGCACCACCGCGCGGCCGATGGGCTCGACGGACTGCGGTTCCTCCGGGTTCCAGTCGGCCTTCGACCAGTAGAGCCGCTTGGGCTCCAGGAAGACGACCGGGTCGTCGGAGGCGATGGAGGCGCGCAGCAGGCCGTAGGCGTCGGCGACGGTCGCGGGGGTGACGACATGGAGCCCCGGGGTCGCCATGTAGTACGCCTCGGACGCGTCGCTGTGGTGCTCGACGCCGCCGATGCCGCCGCCGTAGGGGATGCGGATCGTCAGGGGGAGGGGCATCCTGCCGCGGGTGCGGTTGCGCATCTTCGCCACGTGCGAGACGAGCTGCTCGAACGCGGGGTAGGCGAAGGCGTCGAACTGCATCTCCACGACCGGACGCAGGCCGTACATGGCCATGCCGACCGCCGTGCCGAGGATGCCCGCCTCGGCCAGCGGGGTGTCCGTGCAGCGGTCCTCGCCGAACTCGGCGGCGAGTCCGTCGGTGACGCGGAAGACGCCGCCGAGGGTGCCGACGTCCTCGCCCATGACGTGCACGGACGGGTCGGCGGCCATGGCGTCGCGCATCGCGCGCGTGAGGGCCTGCGCCATGGTGGCCGGCTTGACGGCGACGGTCGTCATCGGTGGGCACCCCCGTGGGAGTCGTGCTCGGCGTCGAGCTCGGCCTGCAACTGCGCCTGCTGCTCCCGCAGTTGCGGGGTGGGCTCGGCGTACACCTGGGCGAACAGGTCCGCCGGGTCGAGCGCCGCGTCCTGGTTCATGCGCTCGCGCAGGTCGGCGGCCATGGCCTCGGCGGCGTCCCGGGCGGCCTGCCGGCCGGCGTCGTCGAGCAGGCCGCGCCCGGTCAGCTCGTGCTCCAGGAGCGCGATGGGGTCGTGGTCGCGCCAGGCGTCCACCTCGGCGTCGCCGCGGTAGCGGGTGGCGTCGTCGGCGTTGGTGTGGGCGTCGATCCGATAGGTGATCGCCTCGATCAGCGTGGGGCCGCCGCCCTCGCGGGCGCGGCGCACGGCCTCGCGGAGCACCTCGTGCACGGCGACCGCGTCGTTGCCGTCGACCAGGCGGCCGGGCATGCCGTAGCCGACGGCCTTGTGGGCCAGCGACGGTGCCGCGGTCTGCTTGGCGAGGGGGACGGAGATCGCGAAGCCGTTGTTCTGGACGAGGAAGACGACCGGCGCCTGCCAGACGGCCGCGAAGTTCAGCGCCTCGTGGAAGTCGCCCTCGCTGGTGCCGCCGTCGCCGACCATGGCGAGAGCGACCACGTCGTCGCCCTTGACACGGGCGGCGTGCGCGAGGCCGACGGCGTGCGGGAGCTGGGTGGCGAGCGGCGTGCACAGGGGGGCCACGCGGTGCTCGTAGGGGTCGTAGCCGGTGTGCCAGTCGCCGCGGAGCAGTGTCAGCGCCTCGACCGGGTCCACACCGCGCGCGACGGCGGCCAGGGTGTCGCGGTAGCTCGGGAAGAGCCAGTCGCGCTCCTCGAGGGCCAGCGCGGCGGCGACCTCGCAGGCCTCCTGGCCGGTGCTGGACGGGTAGACCGCGAGACGGCCCTGCTTGGTGAGCGCGGTCGCCTGCGCGTTGTACCGGCGGCCGCGCACCAGCTCGGCGTACAGCCGGCGCAGCAGGTCCGGGTCGGCCTCCGCGGCCGCCTCGGTGCCGAGAACGCGGTGGGGCTCCGCGTCGGGCAGCAGGGGCGCGGGGTCCATGCGGGGCTGCCAGGCGGGCGGCGGCGATGGCCGGTACGCGCCTCGCTGCTCCATGACCGTCATGACGGCACCTCCTCGTGGGAGCGGCTACGGGAGGCGCGGCGTCCGTGACGCGCCTCACCTACCGATTGTTCGGTCGTCGGCACATTTTGGCTACAGGCACCCCCAGGCTGTGGACAAACGGTTCTCCACAGCCTCCAATGAACGCAGGACGTCCACGCGAGGAGGGTGGGGGGACATGGACTCTGAACAAATGGCCGAAGGGGACGGGGACGGCCCTCTCCGGCCGCCCGCCCGTCCGCTGGACGCCATAGATCAGGACATCCTCCAGATGCTCCAGGCGGACGGCCGTGCCTCGATCCGGTCGGTCGCCGAGCGGGTGCACGTCTCCCGGGCCAACGCCTACGCACGCATCAACCGTCTCGTCGAGGACGGCGTCATCCGCGGCTTCAGCGCCCGCGTCGACCACGAACGGGCGGGCCACGGCACCTCGGCCTACATCACCCTGAAGATCGTCCAGAACTCCTGGCGCACGGTCCGCGAGGAACTGCGCCGGCTCCCCGGCGCCTCCCACATCGCCCTGGTGGGCGGCGACTTCGACGTCCTGCTCCTCGTGCACACCCCGGACAACAGGGCCCTGCGCGAGCTCGTCCTCACCCGGCTCCAGGCGATCCCCCAGGTGCTCAGCACCCGCACCCTGCTGGTCTTCGAGGAGGAGGACCTGGAGCCCCAGGGCTGACCCGCGCGCGGACGGCCCGGCGGACGGTCAGCCGGCCTTGCGCAGCCCGTCGAAGACCAGGCGGACCACCGTCTCGGCGACCTCGCGCTCGCTCGTGCCGCGGCCGTCCGGCCGGTACCACTCGACGATCGAGTTGATCATGCCGAAGACGAGCCGGGTGGCCAGGCGCACCTCCACGTCGGCGCGCACCTCGCCGTCCGCGGCGGCCGCCTTCAGCAGCGCGGCGACCCGGTGGTCGAAGTCGCGGCGCCGCTCCAGCGCCCACCGCTCGGTGTCCGTGTTGCCCCGCACCCGCAGCAGCAGCGTCACGTACGGCAGCTCGGTCATCAGCACCTCGACCATGCGCCGTACGACGTACTCCAGCCGGTCGGCGGCGTGCCCCGTGCGCGCGTGCTCCTCGTCGAGGATGCCGAAC
This sequence comes from Streptomyces sp. NPDC056628, assembly GCF_042792555.1. Taxonomy (NCBI): domain Bacteria; kingdom Bacillati; phylum Actinomycetota; class Actinomycetes; order Kitasatosporales; family Streptomycetaceae; genus Streptomyces; species Streptomyces sp. NPDC056628. The sequence continues at coordinate 206,671 of NZ_JBHTWG010000004.1, read as the reverse complement.
AGGCCGTCCAGGGCCCGGCTGACGGCACGCTGCAGCAGCTCCTCCTTTCCGGACACATGGTGGTAGATCGAGGACTTGGAGATGCCGGCCGCCTTGGACAGGTGCTCCATGGAGGTGCCGTCGTAGCCCCGCTCGTTGAAGACCTGGACGGCGACGGAGAGCAGGGTCTCCGGCGTGTACGTGTCGCGCTTGGCAGTGGTCATGGGGTGCTGCCCTCCCGGGTCATGAGGAGCCGCCCTGGCGCTTGTCGGAGGCGTAGGCGTGGCGGTACAGCGCGAGGGACGGCGCGTAGCGGCCCGACGGATCGCGCAGGTGCAGGTCGTCGAGGAGGGCGTAGGCCCAGTTGCGCCCCAGCCTGCGGCTCCACTCGAAGGGGCCGAGGGGGTAGTTGACGCCCAGGCGCATCGCGGTGTCGATGTCCTCCTCGGTGGCGACGCCCTTGGCGACGGCGTCGTGGGCCAGGTCGACGATCCGCGCCACGGTACGGGCGACGATCATGCCGGGGACGTCGCCGATGACGCTGACGTCCTTGCCGAGCGCCTGGAAGAGCCCGGTCGCCTCGACGAGGGTCTGCGGCGAGGTGTCCTGGGAGGCGGACAGCGCGATCCGGGTGGCCCGCCGGTAGTCGAGGGCGAGATCGAAGTACACGACGTCGCGGAACTCCACCGAGGTCTGCCCGTCGGCGAGCGCGAGCTGGCCGCCGCTCGGCAGCACCAGGCGGGTGCCGTGGTCCTCGTCCTCCTCGCGCACCGGGATGCCGGCCTCGCGGATCAGCGCCAGCAGCTCGGAGGCGGGGCCGAGGCCGCCCTCGGCGACGACGTACGCGGGGGTGCGGCCGGGCTCGGCGGTGTGCGGCTCGGGCCGCTCGGCGGCGCCGCTCCCGTCGGAGTAGTCGTACCAGCCGTGCCCGGTCTTGCGGCCGAGCCGGCCGGCCTCGACCAGGCGCCGCTGGGCGAGCGAGGGCGTGAAGCGCACGTCCTGGAAGAAGGACTGCCACACCGAGTGCGTCACGGACTCGTTGACGTCCTGCCCGATCAGGTCGGTCAACTCGAACGCGCCCATCTTGAAACCGCCGCACTCGCGCAGCACCGCGTCGATGGTGGCGGGGTCGGCGCCCTGCGCCTCGTGGACCGCGAACGCCTCGGCGTAGAAGGGCCGCGCGATGCGGTTGACGATGAAGCCGGGGGTGTCGGCGCAGGCGACCGGCGTCTTGCCCCACGCGCGGGCCGTCTCGTACGCGCTCGTGGCCGACGTGACGTCGGTGGCGAACCCGGAGACGACCTCGACCAGGGGCAGCAGCGGGGCGGGGTTGAAGAAGTGCAGGCCGACGAACCGGCCCGGACGGTCCAGCGCGCCGCCGATGGCCGTCACCGACAGGGACGAGGTGTTGGTGGCGAGCAGGCAGTCCTCGCCGACGATGCCCTCCAGCTCGCGGAACAGCTCCTGCTTGACGTCGAGGCGCTCCAGGACGGCCTCGACGACCAGGGCGCAGTCGGCGAGGTCGCCGAGCGCTTCGGCGGGCAGCAGCCGGTCCCGTGCCGCGTCGCGGTCGGCGCCGGTCAGCCGCTCCTTCTCCACGAGCCGGTCCAGCCGGGCGACGATGGCGTCGGCGGCGGCCCGCGCCCTTCCGGGAGCGGCGTCGTACAGCCGTACGGGATGCCCCGCGAGCAGTGCGACCTGGGCGATGCCCTGGCCCATGGTGCCGGTGCCGACGACGGCCACGGGGCTGCTGAGGTCGATTGCTGTCATGGGCGCGATCCTCCCGCACGGGGTTTTCCACAGATGCGGCGGACCCCCTTGAACCGACCGATCGTTCGGTTACTCTAACTCTGACCGCCTGTTCCTGCCCATGTTTCTGCCCAGGTCATGAGCTCGACGGAGAGCTCAGGAAACGAGGAGTTGGTCCCGCATGGCCACCGCCGAACTCACCGCCCACGAGCTGATCGCCAAGCACCGGCCCACTCTCGACCAGGCCCTGGAGGCGATCCGTACCCGCGCCTACTGGTCCCCGCACCCGGAGCACCCCAAGGCCTACGGGGAGAACGGCAGCCTGGACGCGGCGGCGGGCAAGGCCGCCTTCGACGCCCTCCTCGGCAGCCGCCTCGACCTCGGCCAGCCGGGCACGGACGGCTGGGTCGGCGGCGAGGTCTCCCCGTACGGCATCGAGCTGGGCGTGGAGTACCCGCACGCGGACCTCGACGAGCTGCTGCCGGCCATGCGCTCGGGCATGCGGCGGTGGCGGGACGCGGGCGCCGAGACGCGCGCGGTGGTCTGTATGGAGATCCTCAAGCGGATCAGCGACCGGACGCACGAGTTCGCCCACGCGGTCATGCACACCTCCGGCCAGGCGTTCATGATGGCGCTCCAGGCGGGCGGCCCCCACGCGCAGGACCGCGGCCTGGAGGCGGTGGCCTACGCGTATGTCGAGCAGGTCCGCACCCCCGACAACGCCGAGTGGACCAAGCCCCAGGGCAAGCGGGATCCGCTGGCGCTGAACAAGCGGTTCACGCCCGTCCCGCGCGGCATCGCCCTGGTCATCGGCTGCAACACCTTCCCGACGTGGAACGGCTACCCGGGCCTGTTCGCCTCCCTCGCCACCGGCAACGCCGTCCTGGTCAAGCCCCACCCGCGCGCGGTGCTGCCGCTCGCGCTCACCGTCCAGGTCGCCCGGCAGGTGCTCACCGAGGCCGGCTTCGACGCCGACCTGGTGGCGCTGGCCGCCGAGCGCCCCGGCGAGGGCATCGCCAAGGCCCTGGCGACCCGCCCCGAGATCCGGATCATCGACTACACCGGCTCCACCGAGTTCGGCGACTGGCTGGAGGCCAACGCCCGCCAGGCGCAGGTCTACACGGAGAAGGCCGGCGTCAACACGGTCGTCGTGGACTCCACCGACGACTACAAGGGGATGCTGTCCAACCTGGCGTTCTCGCTGTCCCTGTACAGCGGCCAGATGTGCACCACCCCGCAGAACCTGCTCATCCCGCGTGACGGCATCCGCACCGACCAGGGCCCCAAGACCTACGACGAGGTCGTCGCCGACCTCGCGCGCGCGGTCGACGGCCTCCTCGGCGACGACACCCGCGCCAACGCGCTCCTCGGCGCCCTGGTCAACCCGGACGTGAAGGCCCGGCTGGAGGCCGCCCCCGGTCTCGGCGAAGTCGCCCTCGCCTCACGGGAGATCGCCCACCCGGAGTTCCCGGGCGCGGTCGTGCGCACCCCGGTCCTCGTGAAGCTCGACGGCGCCAAGCCCGACGACGAGGCCGCCTACATGAGCGAGTGCTTCGGGCCGGTGTCGTTCGCCGTCGCCGTCGACTCGGCGGCCGACGCGGTGGAGCTGCTGCGGCGCACGGTGCGCGAGAAGGGCGCGATGACCGTCGGGGCGTACACCACCGACGAGGAGGTCGAGCAGGCCGTGCAGGAGGTGTGCTTCGAGGAGGCGGCGCAGCTGTCTCTGAACCTCACGGGCGGCGTGTACGTCAACCAGACGGCCGCGTTCTCCGACTTCCACGGCTCCGGCGGCAACCCGGCCGCCAACGCGGCGCTGTGCGACGGCGCGTTCGTCGCCCACCGCTTCCGTGTCGTCGAGGTGCGCCGCGAGGCTCAGGGCCTGTCCTGAGCCGGGAGGGCGCCCCGGGTCAGACTCCAGTGGTACAGGGTCATCGCCACACTGGTGGCCAGGTTGTAACTGGAGACCTGGGGGCGCATCGGCAGCGCCACCGACCGGTCGGCCCGCGCGCGCAGCCCGGCCGACAGACCGACGCGCTCGGACCCGAACGCGAGGACGGCGCCGTCCGGGATCTCCACACCCCGGATGTCGTCGCCCTCGGGGTCCAGCGCGAACAACGGGCCCGGCGGCAGCTCCGCCACGGCCAGCCGTTCCACGGCCGTGGCGAAGTGCAGGCCCGCCCCGCCGCGCACGACCGTCGGGTGCCAGGGGTCCAGGGTGCCGGTGGTGACCACACCGGTCGCGCCGAACCCGGCGGCCAGCCGGATCACGGCGCCCGCGTTGCCGAGGTGGCGTGGATCGTCGAGGACCACGACCGGGGCGGTGCGCCCGGGCCGCGCCAGCCTCGCCAGGTTGGCCTCGCGGGACGGGCGTACGGCCAGCGCGGCGACCGCGGTGGGGTGCGGGCGCGGCACGAGCGAGGCGTACTCCGCCTCCGTCACCTCGGTCAGCCGCGCGTCCAGGGCGTCCCGCACGTCCGGGGCCAGCTCCTCGGCGAGGGCGAGCGCGGCCTTGCGGTCGACGGCCACCGCCACCGGGATCTCGGCGCCGAAGCGCACGGCGTGCTTGAGGGCGTGGAAGCCGTCGAGCAGGACGGACGTGCCGGAGAGGCGGTGCCAGACGCGCACGGCACCGGTGGCGGGGTCGGTCATGCCGTGAAGCCTACGTGCGCCGGCTCCGGGTCCTCCGGGGTGCGCGGCTCCGGTACCCGCGCCCCGCCGTCGCGGCGCCGCACCGCCCGCCCCAGCCGGGCCCGGGCGCGGACCGCCCCGTCGCCGACCCGGCGCAGGAACGGCGTCGGCAGGAACACCGCGTCCGCCGCGATCATCGCCAGCGAGAAGAACGGCAGCCCGAGGACGACCGCGATCACGGCGTGCTCGGTCATCATCGCGGCGAGCAGGACGTTCTTCACCCTCCGGTGGAACAGGGTGAACGGGAAGGCGACCTGGACGAGGACCGTGCCGTAGGTGATGAGCAGGACCATCGTGCCGCTGGCGGACAGCAGCTCGGCGAGGGCCGGCCAGGGCGAGAAGTAGTCGAGGTGCAGCGGGTAGTAGACGGCCGTGCCGTCCTGCCAGCGGGAGCCCTGGATCTTGTACCAGCCGGCGGTCGCGTAGATCAGGCACGCCTCCGCCATGATCACGAGCAGGGCGCCGTTGTGCGCGATGTTGCCGACGACGTCGAGCAGGATGCGGGGCTGGTCGGTGCGCGCCCGGCGGTCCACCGCCCACCACAGGGCCGTGCCGAGCCACACCGTCCACAGGATCACCGGGATCGTCGGGTCCCCGTCCAGCCGGCCCACGGCGGTGACCGCGCCCAGCGCCAGACCGAGCACCGCCCACAGTGCCGGGCCCACCTGGTCGGGGCCGACACGCTCCCCCCGCGCGCGTGCCTCACCGGCGCGCCGGACCCGGCGCGCGTCCAGCGACCAGACCTGGCCGCAACGCGTGAAGACCAGGTAGACGCACATCAGGTGCAGCACGTTGTCGCCGCCGTCGCCCACGAAGACCGAGCGGTTCTGCAGCGACAGCACCCCGACCATGAACAGCACGGACATCGTGCGGGTGCGCCAGCCCAGCAGGAGCAGCACCGACGCCAGCACGGCGAAGGCGTAGACGGTCTCGAACCAGACCTGGCTCCCCGACCACATCAGGGCGGTGAACGCCCCGTTCGTCCCGACCAGCTGCTGGGCGAGGTCGAAGTCCCAGGGGCCGTCCGGCCCGTACAGCTCCTGACGGTGCGGGATCTCCCGCAGCAGGAACAGCAGCCAGGTCGCCGTGAACCCGATACGGATCACGGCCGTCTGGTACGGGCCGAGGGCGGACTCGGTCATCCGGGCGATGGCGGCGGAGACCGCGAGGGCGACGCGGTTCACCGGGCGTCCTCCCGCTCACGCGTCTCCGGGATCCGCCACCAGGGCAGGACGCGGTAGGCGGGGCGGTCGGAGACGCGCTCGTCGCTCCACTTCGGGGGGCGCACATTGGTGGTGCGGGAGCGCACCTGGACGCGTTCCACGACGCCGCCCTCGCCGGCCGCGCCCTCCCGGTCCAGCCGCAGCTCGACCGTCCGCCGCAGATACGACTCGGAGAGCGCTCCGCGCAGGCCCACCGGGCGGTTCTGGGCGTCGTGCGTGGCGACGAAGAAGTCCCAGGCCCGGCGCAGCGCGTTCTGCTGGGTGTGGCTGGGCAGCGGATTGCCGTCGATGGACCGGCCGTCCTCGGCCGACAGGTCGTACCAGCGGGTGGTGCGGATCCGGCCGTCGGCGGTCGCCACGGCGGCGCGGGCCTGGACGGCGATGTTCTGCTGGAGCGGGTTGGGCGCGAAGAGCTTCCAGTTCTGCTCGAACTCCGGATATATCCAGTCGTCTATCGCCTGGCCGTGCTGCTTGGTGACCGTGTTCGAGGGCGCGACGTGCAGGAAGACCATGCCGGTGTGGACGCAGACGGTGATGGCCACGACCGCGAGGGCGAGAGCCGCGGCGATCTGGTACCGCAGGGAGAGGGCCGCCACCCCCGCACGGGGTTCCGCTTCCGGCTCCGGGGCGAGCGGGGGCACGTCGGCGGCCGGAGCGTCGTGCGGCTCCCCGCCGGGCCCGTGCCACACGGCCGAGCCTGCCTCGTGCGCGTCCATCCTGCCCCGTTTCCCGATTCCGGTCCGTCTTTCCCAGGTGTCGCACGGGAACGGTACTCAGGCTTGCCCGCCGGGCACAGCCCCTGCCGGGCCGCCGTTGCCCACACCCTACGGGGGTGCGGGCGGCGGCATTCCCTTCTTCTAGAACCTGTTCTATCTTGACGGTCCGTCAGATCGCCGTGCCGGACGTGCGAAAGGTCAGGGACCGTGGACTTCACCTTCACCGAGGAGCAGCAGGCGGCGGCCGAGGCGGCCCGCGGGGTGTTCGCCGGGGTCGCGCCCGACGCGGTGCCCTCGCCCGCCCGCGTGCCGGGCGCCGTCGCCGACGGCTTCGACCGCGCCCTGTGGGACCGACTGGCGGAGGCGGACCTGCTGGGCCTGCTGCTCGCGGAGGAGTACGGCGGAGCGGGCCTCGACCCGATCGCGCTCTGCCTCGTCCTGCGCGAGTCCGCGAAAGTGCTGGCCCGGGTGCCGTTGCTGGAGAGCTGCGCCGCCGCGGCCGCCGTCCAGACGTTCGGCACCGGGGAACTGAAGGACCGCGTGCTGCGCCGGGCGGGACGCGGGGACCTCGTCCTGGCCGTCGCCGCGCACGGCCGCACCGGGCACGGCCCGGCCGAACTCGCCGTGACCGCCCGGCAGGACGGCCGGGACTGGCTGCTCGACGGGACACAGACGGCGGTCGCCTGGGCGTACGACGCCGATCTCGTCGTCGTCCCGGCCCGCACCCCCGCCGAGCGCACCGTCCTCGTGGTGCTGCCGCGCGAGGCCGCGGGCCTCTCGCTCGCCGAGCAGTTCTCGACCAGCGGCGAACGGCTGGGGGAACTGCGCCTGGGCGCGGTACGGATCGCCGCGCGGGACGTGATCGACGCCCCGGACGCCTGGGAGTGGCTACGGCACCTGCTGGCCACCGGGACCTGCGCGCTCGCCCTCGGACTGGGCGAACGGGTCCTCGGCATGACCTCGGCCTACGTGGCGAAGCGCGAGCAGTTCGGGCATCCCGTCGCCACGTTCCAGGCGGTCGCCGTGCAGTGCGCCGACCGCTACATCGACCTGTGCGCGATGGAGGCCGCGCTGTGGCAGGCGGCCTGGCGGATCGGCTCGGGGGCGCCGGGCGCCCTGCCCGCCGCCGCGGACGTCGCCGTGGCCAAGATCTGGGCCTCGGACGGGGTACGGCGCGTCGTACAGACCGCGCAGCATCTGCACGGCGGCTCGGGCGCCGACGTCGAGCATCCGCTGCACCGCTACCACGCCTGGGCCAAGCACCTGGAACTCTCGCTCGGCCCGGCCGCGGCCCACGAGGACACCCTCGGCGACCTGCTGGCGGCCCACCCCCTGGGGTGAAGGCGGCCGCGACGGCCGGCTGAAGCGCGTCGACGCCTCAGAGAACGTGCCCCGGCCCGCCGTCGTCGGTCACCACGGGACGCCCCGACGCGGCCCACACCTGCATGCCGCCCTCGACGTTCACCGCGTCGACGCCCTGCTGGGCGAGGTACATCGTGACCTGCGCCGAGCGCCCGCCGGAACGGCAGATCACATGGACCCGCCCGTCCTGCGGGGCGGCCTCGGTCAGCTCGCCGTAACGCGCCACGAACTCGCTCATGGGAATGTGCAGGGCGCCCTCGGCATGACCCGCCTGCCACTCGTCGTCCTCGCGGACGTCCAGCAGGAAGTCGTCGTCCTTGAGGTCCATGACCTCGACCGCCGGTACGCCAGATCCGAATTGCATACTTCGACGCTACCCGACCCGCGCCCCGCACCGCGGGCGCACGGGTCACCGCCCTCTCAGGCCCCGGTGCCGTCCGCCTGCGCGAGCAGTGCCGCCAGCTCCGTCTCCCGTTCGGCGACCTGCGCCAGGAGCTGCTCGGCGATCTCGTCGAGGAGGCGGTCGGGGTCGTCGGGAGCCAGCCGGAGCATCGACCCGATCGCGCTCTCCTCCAGCTCCTTCGCGACCAGGGTGAGCATCTCCTTGCGCTGGGCCAGCCACTCCAGGCGGGCGTACAGCTCCTCCGCCGGCGTCGGGCCCTGCTCCGCGGGCTTGGGCCCAGTCGCCCACTCCTCGGCCAGCTCCCGCAGCAGAGCCTCGTCGCCCCGGGCGTAGGCCGCGTTGACGCGGGTGATGAACTCCTCGCGCCGGGCGCGCTCGCCGGCCTCCTGGGCCAGGTCCGGGTGGGCCTTGCGGGCCAGCTCGCGGTAGAGCTTGCGCGCCTCCTCACTGGGACGCACGCGCTGCGGCGGCCGCACCGGCTGGTCCGTGAGCATCGCCACGGCCTCGGGGAACAGCCCCGAGTCGTCCATCCAGCCGTGGAACAGCTCCTCGACGCCGGGCATCGGCATCACCCGGGCCCGCGCCTCGTCGGCCTTGCGCAGGTCCTCGGGGTCGCCGGTGCGCGCGGCGACCGCCTCGGCGATCCGGGCGTCCAGCTCGTCGAGCCGGGCGTACATCGGGCCGAGCTTCTGGTGGTGCAGCCGCGAGAAGTTGTCGACCTCGACGCGGAAGGTCTCCACCGCGATCTCGTACTCGATCAACGCCTGCTCGGCGGCCCGTACGGCCTTCTCCAGCCGCTCCTCGGGCCGTGCCGCACCGTCCCGCGCGGCCGCGCCGACGGGCACCTCGGCACCGCCGGGCGCCGTCGCGTCGGCGGTCTCGGCCTGGGACTGCTCAGCTTCCGGCGTAGTCACCCGCCCAGCGTAGGCCACCCGGCCGCCGGCTGTTCGAACACCGCCGCCGCGCCCGCCGCAGGGTCCGCTCACACCCCCAGCTCCGCCGCGATCCGCCCCGACCGCACGGCCGCCACCAGATCGGCGTGATCCGCCTCGGTGCGGTCGGCGTAGGCCACGGAGAACGCGGCTATCGCCTCGTCCAGCTGCTCGTTCTTGCCGCAGTAGCCGGAGATCAGGCGCGGGTCGGCACTGTGCGCGTGGGCACGGGCCAGGAGGGCGCCGGTCATCCGGCCGTAGTCGTCGATCTGGTCGGCGGCCAGCGCCGCGGGGTCGACGCTGCCTTTGCGGTTGCGGAACTGGCGCACCTGGAAGGGCCGCCCCTCCACCGTCGTCCACCCCAGCAGGACATCGCTGACCACCTGCATGCGCTTCTGCCCGAGCACCACGCGCCGCCCCTCGTGCTGCGGCGCCGGCCTCTCGAAACCGGCCGTCGCCAGGTGCGGGACCAGGGCCGACGGGCGCGCCTCCTTCACCTGGAGGACCAGGGGCTCACCGCGGTGGTCCAGGAGCAGGACGACATAGGACCGCGTGCCGACGCTGCCGGTGCCCACGACCCGGAACGCCACGTCGTACACCGCGTGGCGCGCCAGAAGGGGGTGCCGGTCCTCGGGGACCGTGGGGACGTAGCTCTCCAACGACGCCGCGACCGCCGCCGCCTCCGCGTCCCCGACCCGGCGCAGCACCGGCGGCGCGTCCACGAACCGGCGCCCGCCGTCCTCGGTCCGCTCCGTCGACTTCGCCGCGAAACGGCCGCTGGTGTTGGACCGCGCCTTCTCCGCGACCCGCTTCAGGGTGCCGGCCAGGTCATGGGCGTCGGCGTGGGAGACGAGCTCCTCGTCCGCGATGGCGTGCCACGCCTCCAGCACCGGGAGCCGGGCCAGCAGGCGCATGGTGCGCCGGTAGGCGCCGACCGCGTCCTGCGCCGCCAGGCGGCACACGTCCTCGCGCGCGCCGGCCTCCCGGCCCGCGAGCACCAGCGAGGTCGCGAGCCGCTTCAGGTCCCACTCCCAGGGGCCCCGAACGGTCTCGTCGAAGTCGTTCAGGTCCATGATCAGGTCGCCGCGCGGGTCGCCGTACAGACCGAAGTTCGCCGCATGCGCGTCCCCGCATATCTGCGCGCCGATCCCGGTCACGGGCGTGCGGGCCAGGTCGTACGCCATGAGCGCGGCCGAACCGCGCAGGAAGGCGAACGGCTTCGCCGCCATCCGGCCCACTCGTATCGGCGTCAGCTCGGCGATCCGGCCGATATTGGACTCCTCGACGGCGGTCACGGCGTCCGGGCGGGCGCCGTCCACGTCGAAGCGGGCGTGCTCCGCTCGCGGAAGCCGCTTGCGCAGCGCCTTCCCCTCCGCCTTGGGCTTACCTCCGGCGTCCCGGTCGGCGAACCCGCGCACCCGCGGCAGCCGGCGGGTCCACGTGCCCGGTCCCGACCCTGACTCGACCGCGCTCGCCCCGCGCTCGGTATCGGTCATCACGACCTCCTCCACCCATCCCGCGCTCCCGCACTTCCACTCTCCCGCGCGAACATCAACTCGGGCCGACCGTACAGGTGGTGGCCGAAACGCGTCAGGGCCTGTGGACAACTCCGGGCCTGTGGAAAGAGACCCGGCCCGGGACGGCGTCAGCAGTTACCGGGCCGCTCCTTCTCCGGAAGATGCTTCATCGCCCAGCCGCCCAGCTCCGTCAGAGCGGGCTCCAGCGCGGCACCGGCCTCCGTCAGGCGATACACCACACGCAACGGCGGCCCCTCGTACACCTCTCGCACCACGAGCCCCGCCGCCGTGAGCTCCGTGAGCCGATCGGAGAGCATGCGCTCGCTGATCCCGGGGACGGCCCGGCGCAGGGCGACGAAGTAGGCGGGGCCGGCGGTCAGCACCGACACGATCGGCCCGGTCCAGCGCTTGCCGAGCAGCTGGAAGACGCGGGTGATGCCCTCGTCCACCCGTTTGCAGCTCGCTACGTCGTGACTCTCCTCACCCGCCATACCCCAAGAGTACTGGGCAGTCGCGTGCGGGTGAAAAAAAGTAAGTGACTGTGTTATCCATAGTCGAGTACGAAGTTAAAGCTCCTGAGGAAAGCTCAACCTCATGGCGGCAGCTCACCCCTCCATGCCCTTTTGATCCCCTTCCTGGAGACGTCATGGCCACCCTGTTGCACATCGATTCCTCGGTCTTCCCAGCCGGAACCTCCTCGTCCCGCACCGTCACCGACGCCTTCCGGCGGACCTGGGAGGAGCAGCACCCCGGCGGCACGGTGATCCACCGCGACCTCGCCGCGCACCCGGTGCCGCACATCTCCGCGCCCGCCCACAGCGCCGGCTTCACGGACCCGTCCACGCACACCTCTGAGCAGGCCGCCGCCTTCGCGGAGCGCGTGAGGCTGATCGAGGAGCTGGAGTCCGCCGACGCCGTCCTGGTCGGCGCGCCGATGTACAACCTGACGATCCCGTCGACGCTCAAGGCGTGGCTGGACAACGTGATCCTGGTCGGCCGCACCGCCGGCGAGGTCCAGTCGCTGAAGGGCACCCCGGTCACCGTCGTCGCCAGCCGCGGCGGCGCGTACGGCCCGGGCAGCCCGCGCGAGGGATACGAGTACGTGCAGAACTACCTGTCGGCGATCTTCAAGGACTTCCTGGGCGCCGATCTCACGTTCATCGTCCCGGAGCTCACCATGGCCCCGGCCGACCCGAAGATGGCCGACCTGGTCCCGCTGTTCGAGGCCTCGCGCGAGCGCGCCCTCGACGAGGCGGCCACGACGGCCAAGACGCTGGCGCAGCGCCTGGCGGCCTGACACCCCGCGCGGGCGCCCGGTGACCTGCCGGCCACGCCCGCCCCCGCCTTCGGACCCTGCCCGCCCGAACGGCCCTCACCACGGCCGCCGCGGCGGGCGGTGTGCCGCGCCCGACCTGAGAGCTTCATCACAGGACAGCCCGTCAGAGAGGGACAGCCGAGGAGCCCTCGGAGCGGCGACGTGGCGAACACAACAGAAGAGGCGGCACCGTGTGAACGGTGCCGCCTCTTCGTCTGTGCGCGAGGGGGGAGTTGAACCCCCACGCCCTTTCGGGCACTGGAACCTGAATCCAGCGCGTCTGCCTATTCCGCCACCCGCGCATTGGGTGTGTCCTCAGGGCCTTTCCGTGCGGTCCGGCGCCTTCCGACATGCAGAACATTAGCACGCTCGCCAGGGTGGATTCACAACCCTTATGCCCGGGCAGCCGCCGTGCGACCGGCGTACGGACGACGTGCGCGCGCCCACCAGCGCAGTCGCGTCCTGACCCGTACCGACGGGACGCACGGCCGCACCGCCGGGGACGTCCGCCGGCGCCCGTAGCCAGGCCACAGGCACGTTCGCTCCGTATCGGCGAGAACTTGTTCACGTATCAACCTCGTACCGGTACCGCACATCTCCCCAGGACCGGACCGGGGTCCGCGGTCAGGTGCGGGACACTGGTCTGCGGCCCCCTCTACGATCCATGGGCAGGACACCGTCCATGAGGAGTTCGAAGGGGAGCTCCCAGGGGAACTTCGAGGGCGTCGACACCTGTCGACCCGGCCGACAGGGGGAACCAGCCGATCGACCGGCGCGTGGATACGATCAGTAAGCAGTACCAGGTGAGGCAGTACCCGCCCCGCGGGATGCAGGACGTAGGCAACGACGGAGGAGGTGCCCCATGGGAGTCCTGAAGAAGTTCGAGCAGCGTCTCGAAGGTCTGGTCAACGGCACCTTCGCCAAGGTGTTCAAGTCCGAGGTGCAGCCCGTGGAGATCGCCGGAGCGCTGCAGCGCGAGTGCGACAACAACGCCACGATCTGGAACCGCGACCGCACGGTCGTCCCCAACGACTTCATCGTGGAGCTGAGCGCACCGGACTACGAGCGGCTGAGCCCCTACTCGGGCCAGCTCGGCGACGAGCTCGCGGGCATGGTCCGCGACTACGCCAAGCAGCAGCGCTACACCTTCATGGGCCCGATCAAGGTCCACCTCGAGAAGGCCGACGACCTCGACACGGGTCTGTACCGGGTGCGCAGCCGAACCCTCGCCGGCTCCACGAACCAGCAGGCCGGCGGCCCCCAGGGACCCGCCCCGGCCGCACGCCCCGGCGGCGCCCCGGGCGGCTACGGCTACCCGCCGGCCGCCGCGCCCGCCCCGCCGATGCCGGCCGCGCCGCCCCCCGGCGGACGTCCCGGCGGCTACGGATACCCGCAGCCCGCCGGCGGCTCGCGTCCTCCCGCCGCCCCGGCGCCCGGCGGACGCACCCGCTACTGGATCGAGATCAACGGCACCCGCCATCAGATCTCCCGCGCCACGCTCGTGCTGGGCCGCAGCACCGAAGCCGACGTGCGGATCGACGACCCCGGCGTCTCCCGCCGGCACTGCGAGATCCGGACCGGAACGCCCTCGACGATCCAGGATCTCGGGTCCACCAACGGCATCGTGGTGGACGGGCAGCACACCACCCGCGCTACGCTCCGCGACGGCTCGCGGATCGTCGTGGGCAGCACCACCATCATTTACCGGCAAGCCGAAGGGTGAAGCGGGGGCAATGTCAGAGCTGACCCTCACGGTCATGCGGCTGGGTTTCCTGGCCGTACTGTGGCTGTTCGTGATCGTGGCCGTGCAGGTCATCCGCAGCGACCTGTTCGGTACGCGTGTCACCCAGCGCGGGTCCAGGCGAGAGGCCGGGCGGCAGCAGCAGGCCGCCCGCCAGGCCGCCGCGCCGCCGCAGCAGCGCGGCCAGCAGGGCGGCGGCCGCCAGCGCCGTAACGCCCCCACCAAGCTGGTCGTGTCCGAAGGCACCCTCACCGGAACCACCGTCGCCCTCCAGGGCCAGACGATCACCCTGGGCCGGGCGCACGACAGCACGATCGTGCTGGACGACGACTACGCGTCCAGCCGGCATGCCAGGATCTACCCGGACCGCGACGGCCAGTGGATCGTCGAGGACCTCGGTTCCACCAACGGCACGTACCTCGACCGAACGCGGCTGACGACCCCCACGCCTGTTCCGCTGGGCGCGCCGATCCGCATCGGCAAGACCGTCATCGAGCTGCGGAAGTAGTACGAACATGAGCGAGCGGAGCGAGCACGCAGCGGTGGCCCCCACCCCGGGCCCCGGCGCGCTCCCGACCGGAGGGTGGGCACCGTGCGGATGTACCCGGAGCCGACGGGCGAGGTGCGCATGAGTCTGTCACTGCGCTTCGCCGCCGGATCGCACAAAGGCATGATCCGGGAGGGCAACGAGGACTCCGGATACGCCGGACCCCGCCTGCTCGCCATCGCCGACGGCATGGGCGGCGCGGCCGCCGGCGAGGTCGCCTCCTCCGAGGCCATCTCCACCATCGTCGCGCTCGACGACGACGTACCGGGCTCCGACCTGCTCACCTCGCTCGGCACCGCCGTGCAGCGCGCCAACGACCAGCTGCGCTCGATGGTCGAGGAGGACCCGCAGCTGGAGGGCATGGGCACGACGCTCACGGCCCTGCTGTGGACCGGACAGCGCCTCGGCCTCGTCCATGTCGGCGACTCGCGCGCGTACCTGCTGCGCGACGGCGTCCTCACCCAGATCACGCAGGACCACACCTGGGTGCAGCGCCTGGTCGACGAGGGCCGTATCACCGAGGAAGAGGCCACGACCCACCCGCAGCGCTCCCTGCTGATGCGCGCGCTGGGCAGCGGCGACCACGTGGACCCCGACCTGTCGATCCGCGAGGTCCGCGCCGGCGACCGGTACCTGATCTGCTCCGACGGCCTGTCCGGCGTCGTGTCCCACCAGACCCTGGAGGACACCCTCGCCAGCTACCAGGGCCCGCAGGAGACGGTCCAGGAGCTGATCCAGCTCGCCCTGCGCGGCGGCGGCCCCGACAACATCACGGTGATCGTCGCGGACGTCCTCGACCTGGACACCGGGGACACCCTCGCCGGGCAGCTCTCCGACACCCCGGTCGTGGTCGGCGCGGTCGCGGAGAACCAGCAGCACCACCTGCACGACAACGGCATCATGCAGACCCCCGCGGGCCGCGCCTCCGGGCTCGGCCGCCAGGTGCCCGGCCAGGGCGGGGGCGGCGAGTTCGGCCCGCCCGGCTCCGGCGACACCACCGGCTATGTGCCGACGGCCGGCTTCGGCGCCTACACCGACGACGACTTCGTCAAGCCCGGCAAGGGCCGCAAGTGGCTGAAGAGATCCTTCTACTCGGTTCTCGCGCTCGCCGTCATCGGCGGCGGCGTGTACGGCGGCTACCGCTGGACGCAGACGCAGTACTACGTCGGCACCAACGACGAGCACGTCGCGCTGTACCGCGGGATCAGCCAGGACCTGGCCTGGGTGTCGTTGTCGAAGGTGGAGAAGGACCACCCCGAGATCGAACTCAAGTACCTGCCGCCCTACCAGCAGAAGCTGGTGGAGGCGACCATCGCCGAAGGCGGTCTGAAGGACGCCCAGGCGAAGATCGACGAACTGGCGCTGCAGGTGTCCGCGTGCAAGAAGCGGGCCGAACGCCAGGCCGCCGAGAGCGAGAAGAACGCGAAGACGGGCGAGGGCGAGGCCGGAGGCACCACGGGAACCACCCGTACCTCCCTCACGTCCAAGGCGACATCGACACCGTCGACCAGCCCTTCGACCGCACCTCCCTCGTCCACCTCCCCGACACCGACTGCGACGCCAAACCCCGGCCCGACCCTCTCGGAGGAAGAGCAGAAGGTCGTCTCGAACTGCGGTACGCAGTAGGCAAGCCGTGAGAGGCCCCGTCACACGATGAGCAGTACTACGAACTCGCCGACGCACCACACGTCCACGATCGGCGCCATCGGCGCTCCGAGCCGCCGCAACACCGAACTCGGGTTGCTGGTCTTCGCGGTCGTGATCCCGGTGTTCGCCTACGCCAACGTGGGTCTGGCGATCAACGACAAAGTGCCGGCCGGCCTGCTCGCCTACGGCATCGGCCTGGGCCTGCTGGCAGGCATAGGCCATCTCGCCGTACGCAAGTTCGCGCCCTACGCGGACCCGCTGCTGCTGCCGCTGGCCACGCTGCTGAACGGGCTCGGCCTGGTCATCATCTGGCGCCTGGACCAGTCGAAGCGTCTTCAGGCGAGCAGGACGTTCGTCGAGGCGGCACCGCGTCAGCTGCTGTACTCGGCCATGGGCGTGGCCCTGCTGGTGGCCGTCCTGATCTTCCTCAAGGACCACCGCGTCCTGCAGCGCTATACCTACATCTCCATGGCCGGAGCCATGCTCCTGCTGGTGATGCCGCTGATTCCAGGCCTCAGCGCCCCCACCTACGGCGCCAAGATCTGGATCAAGATCCCCGGCCTCGGCACGCTCCAGCCCGGCGAGTTCGCGAAGATCGTCCTCGCCGTGTTCTTCGCCGGTTACCTCATGGTCAAACGCGACGCGCTTGCGCTGGCCAGCCGCCGCTTCATGGGCCTGTACCTGCCCCGCGGCCGTGACCTCGGACCGATCCTCGTGGTCTGGATCATCTCGATCCTCATCCTGGTCTTCGAGACCGACCTCGGTACGTCCCTGCTGTTCTTCGGGATGTTCGTCATCATGCTGTACGTCGCCACCGAGCGGACCAGCTGGATCGTCTTCGGTCTGCTGATGTCCGCGGTCGGCGCCGTCGGTGTGGCGAGCTTCGAGCCCCACATCCAGACGCGTGTGCACGCCTGGCTCGACCCGGCGAACGAGTTCAAGCTCAGCCGTTCCGGCGTCCAGGACGGCATCGTCCACTCCGAGCAGGCCATGCAGGCCCTCTGGGCCTTCGGCTCCGGCGGCACCCTCGGCACCGGCCTCGGCCAGGGCAACTCCGACCTCATCGGCTTCGCCGCCAACTCCGACTTCATCCTCGCCACCTTCGGCGAGGAGCTCGGCCTGGCCGGCGTCATGGCGATCCTGCTGCTCTACGGCCTGATCGTCGAACGCGGTGTGCGCACGGCCCTCGCGGCCCGCGACCCCTTCGGCAAGCTGCTCGCCGTCGGCCTGTCCGGCGCCTTCGCCCTCCAGGTCTTCGTCGTCGCCGGCGGTGTCATGGGCCTCATCCCGCTGACCGGTATGACGCTGCCTTTCGTGGCGTACGGCGGTTCCTCCGTGATCGCCAACTGGGCCCTGATCGGCATCCTGCTCAGGATCAGCGACACGGCCCGCCGTCCCGCGCCGGCCCCGGCGCCCAACCCCGACGCCGAGATGACCCAGGTGGTCCGTCCGTGAACAAGCCCCTACGCCGGATCGCGGTCTTCTGCGGACTCCTCGTTCTGGCCCTGCTGATCCGTGACAACTGGATCCAGTACGTCCAGGCCGACGAGCTGAGGACCGACAAGAACAACCGTCGCGTCATCATCGAGCGCTACGGCACCCCGCGCGGCAACATCATCGTCGACGGCAAGGCCATCACCGGCTTCAAGGAGACGAGCGGCAGCGACTTCAAGTACAAGCGGACCTACGTCGACGGCCCCATGTGGGCGCCGGTCACCGGATACGCCTCACAGGCCTTCGGCGCCACGCAGCTGGAGTCCATCGAGGACGGCATCCTCACCGGCAACGACGACCGCCTGTTCTTCCGCAACACCCTGGACATGATCACGGGCAAGGAGAACAAGGGCGGCAACGTCGTCACCACGCTCAACGGCGCCGCGCAGAAGGCCGCGTACGACGGTCTGAAGGCGCGGGGCGGCAAGGGCGCCGTCGCGGCCATCGAGCCGTCCACCGGCAAGATCCTGGCGCTGGCGTCCTTCCCGTCGTACGACCCCACGTCCTTCGCGGGCAACTCCACGACGACCGACACCAAGGCGTGGACGGGCCTGCAGAAGAAGAACAACCCGGCCGACCCGATGCTCAACCGGGCGCTGCGCGAGGTCTACCCGCCCGGCTCGACCTTCAAGGTCGTCACCGCGGCCGCCGCGCTGGAGCACGGCCTCTACACGGACGCGGACGAGAAGACGGACTCCCCCGACCCGTGGGTCATGACGGGGACGGACACCAAGCTGCCCAACGAGGGCAACATCCCCTGCAAGGACGCGACGCTGCGGGTCGCCCTGCAGTACTCCTGCAACACCGTCTTCGGCAAGATCGGGGCGGACCTCGGCAACGAGAAGATGCTGGAGACCGCGAAGGCGTTCGGCTTCACCGAGGAGCAGTTCACCCCGGTCCGCGCCACCGCCTCCGTCTTCTCCGACGACATGAACCCGTCGCAGACCGCGCTGTCCTCCATCGGCCAGTTCAACACCGCCACGACGCCGCTGCAGATGGCCATGGTCGCCTCCGCCGTCGCCAACGGCGGCACGCTGATGAAGCCGTACATGGTCGACGAGCTCCAGACGCACAACCTGGACGCCATCGAGAAGACGGACCCGGAGGAGCTGGGCAAGCCGCTGTCGGCCGAGAACGCCCAGATCCTGCAGTCGATGATGGAGACGGTCGTCGAGAAGGGCACCGGCACCAAGGCGCGGATCCCGGACGTCACGGTGGGCGGCAAGACCGGTACCGCCCAGCACGGTGTGGACAACAGCGAGAACCCCTACGCGTGGTTCATCTCCTACGCCAAGGTCGACGACAGCGCGCCGGTGGCCGTGGCCGTGGTGGTCGAGGACGAGAACGCCGTCCGTGGCGACATCTCCGGCGGCGGTCTCGCGGCGCCCATCGCGAAGAGCGTGATGGAGGCGGTCATCAACAGCAAGAAGTGACCCCGCTCACGTCCCCTTCACATCGGTGCACGTTGCGATACCGGTCCTGTATCGGGTTACGGGCTTGGCCAGGTCACGCAGGATGAGCCGGGTACCGTATGCCCGGACGGACCACCGCCACACCCACAAGGGTGAGGGCGGGACCGACGGAGAGGGCTGGTAGGTAGCTATGGAAGAGCCGCGTCGCCTCGGCGGCCGGTACGAACTGGGCCAGGTGCTCGGTCGTGGTGGCATGGCGGAGGTATACCTCGCGCATGACACCCGGCTCGGCCGCACCGTGGCGGTGAAGACGCTGCGGGCGGACCTCGCGCGCGACCCGTCCTTCCAGGCCCGGTTCCGCCGGGAGGCCCAGTCGGCCGCCTCGCTCAACCATCCCGCGATCGTGGCGGTCTACGACACGGGCGAGGACTACATCGACAACGTGTCGATCCCGTACATCGTCATGGAGTACGTCGACGGGTCCACGCTGCGTGAGCTCCTTCACAGCGGCCGCAAGCTGCTGCCGGAGCGTGCCATGGAGATGACCATCGGCATCCTCCAGGGCCTGGAGTACGCCCACCGCAGCGGCATCGTCCACCGCGACATCAAGCCGGCGAACGTCATGCTGACGCGCAACGGCCAGGTCAAGGTCATGGACTTCGGCATCGCCCGCGCCATGGGCGACTCCGGGATGACGATGACCCAGACCGCGGCCGTCATCGGCACCGCCCAGTACCTCTCGCCGGAGCAGGCCAAGGGCGAGCAGGTCGACGCCCGGTCGGACCTGTACTCCACCGGCTGTCTGCTGTACGAGCTCCTGACGGTCCGTCCGCCGTTCGTCGGCGACTCCCCGGTCGCCGTCGCGTACCAGCACGTGCGGGAGGAGCCCCAGGCCCCGTCGGTCTTCGACCCCGAGATCACGCCCGAGATGGACGCGATCGTGCTGAAGGCCCTGACGAAGGACCCCAACTACCGCTACCAGTCGGCCGACGAGATGCGCGCCGACATCGAGGCCTGCCTCGACGGCCAGCCCGTCGCCGCCTCGGCCGCGATGGGTTCGGTGGGCTACGGCGGCTACCCCGACGACCAGGCGACGACGGCCCTGCGCCAGACCGACGCCGGCGCCACGTCGATGCTGCCGCCGATGAACCCGGACGACGGCGGCTTCGGTTACGACGACCGCGTCGACCGGCGCCGGCAGAAGAAGTCCAACACCTCCACGATCCTGCTGGCCGTCGCGGCCGTGCTGGTCCTCGTGGGCGCCATCCTCATCGGCAAGTGGGTCTTCGACGGCAACACCGCGAGCAATGACTCCGTCGCCGTCCCGAGCCTGATCGGCGAGAGCCAGAGCGCGGCCAAGGATCTCCTCGCCAACGTCGACCTCCAGCTGGGCGAGGTCAAGCAGGACGAGTGCGAGAACCAGCCCAAGGGCAAGATCTGCTCGCAGAGCCCCGACTCCAAGACCAAGGTGGACAAGGGCTCCGCGGTCGACATCGTGGTGTCCACCGGCGCCCCGAAGGTGACCGTGCCGAGCGTGATCGGGCTCAGCCTGGAGGACGCCCGGAAGAAGCTGGAGGGCGACGACTTCCAGTTCACGATCAAGACCGAGACGCGCGAGGTCTCCTCCGAGGAGCCCGGCACCGTCCTGGACCAGGACCCGCAGCGCGGCGACGAGGTCGAGAAGGGCTCCACGGTCACCCTGACCGTCGCCAAGGCGCAGCAGAAGTCGACCGTCCCGGACGTCGTCGGCCGGACCTGTGACGAGGCGAAGGCGCAGATGGAGGCCAGCGACCTGACCGGCAACTGCACCGAGGTCGACACCCAGGACCCGAACCAGGTCGGCAAGGTCATCTCGACGTCTCCGTCGGCCGGCAGCAAGGTCGACAAGAACTCCACGGTGACCATCCAGATCGGCAAGCAGGCCGCGCAGAAGGCGCAGGTGCCCAACGTCGTCGGTCAGACGGTCGGCCAGGCCAAGCAGACCCTTCAGGCGGCCGGGTTCACGAACATCCAGTTCGAGAACGGCAGCGACCAGGGTGACAACGCCTTCGTCATCCGGCAGGATCCCAACGCCGGCCAGCAGGCCGACCCCGCGAACACCACGGTCAAGCTGACCACGGTCGGCTTCGGCGGCGGCAACAACGGAGGCGGCGGCAACGGCGGGAACAACGGCGGCGGCTTCGGCAACTGACCGGCACGGGCCGGCCGGTCCCCGACCGCATGAGCGAGCCCCGGTGTCCTGGAGAGGACACCGGGGCTCGTCCGTGTCCGGGGCACACCCGGGCCGGTCCGTCTCAGCGGATCAGCGCAGTTCCTCCGGCGGCGTCCGCTGCTCGTCCACCTTCTCGACCCGCTCCAGCTCGCCCCACACGACGTACCGGTAGCGGCTCGTGTAGACCGGCGTGCAGGTCGTCAGGGTGATGTAGCGGCCCGCCTTGGTCTTCCCCGACTCCTTCGGGACGGCGCCGAGGACCTGGACGTTGTACTTCGAGGTCTCCGGCAGGACGGAGTAGACCTTGTAGACGTACCACTTGTCCTTCGTCTCGAAGACGATCGGATCGCCCTCGGCGAGCTTGTGGATGTTGTGGAACTTCGCGCCGTGCCCGTCCCGGTGCGCCGCGAGGGAGAAGTTGCCCTTCTTGTCCGACGTCGGCAGCGTCGCCTTGACCGGGTCGGTGTAGTACCCGGCGACCCCGTCGTTGAGGATCTTCGACGTCGTGCCCTTCTCGACGAGGATCTCGCTCCTGCTCATCGCGGGGACGTGGAGGAAGCCGATGCCGGCCCCGGAGTCGAACTCGACGGGACGGCCGGAGCCGTCGTCCTGGTGTGCCCAGCCGTCGCGGACCTTGTCGGCCTGTTTGTCGGCCGCGCGGTCGGCGAGGACGTTCGTCCACCACAGGGAGTAGACGACGAACAGGCCCATCACCAGGCCCGCCGTGATGAGGAGTTCACCGAAGACGCTGATCACCGCCGCCACGGGACCCAGACGGCGGCGGCGGTCCGGCCGGCGCGGGGACTGACGTGTCGCGGAGCGGTCCGCGTACTCGGTGTCGTCGGTGGTCGATGCCACGTTCATCTGCCCTTAACTGACGAGCGCATCCGGCTTGCCCTTGCTGCGCGGCCGTTCCTCGACCATCTTGCCCCAGACGATCAACCGGTACTTACTGGTGAACTCCGGCGTGCACGTGGTGAGCGTGATGTAGCGGCCCGGTTCGGTGAATCCCGATCCCCGCGGAACCGGCTCCAGCACACTGACGTTGCTCGGCGACGTCACCGGCAGGACGGACGCCATCTTGTACACGAAGAACTTGTCCTGCGTCTCCACGACGATGTCGTCGCCCGGGGTGAGCCGGTTGATGTACCGGAACGGCTCGCCATGGGTGTTGCGGTGCCCGGCCAGCGCGAAGTTGCCCGTCTTGGCGTCCGGCATCGCCGTCTTCAGCTTGCCCTCGCCGTAGTGGCCGACCATGCCCCGGTCGAGCACCTGCTTGTTGCTGATGCCCTCGGCGATCGGCACCACGACGTCCAGTTTCGGGATGTGCAGCAGGGCGAAGCCCTGGCCCGGCTCGAAGCTGCCCGGGTTGCGCTTGCCGCTCGCCCAGTCGTTCTGGAGGCTGCTGGCCTCCTTGTCCGCCTGTGCGTGCGCCCGGACGTTCGTCCACCACAACTGGTAGCTCACGAACAGCAGCATCAGCACGCCGGTGGTGATGAACACCTCGCCGATGGCTCGGCTCGCCAGCGTCGCGGCGCTGGGCTTGCGGGCGCGCGCCTGCCGCCGGGCCTCCAGGCGTGAGCGGGGGGCCGTGGGAGCGTCCGGCTCCGTCTCCACGGTCTGCGGGTCCGGCCGTCCGGCACCACGGCGTCCGTGGCGCCGTTTGGCGGCCCTTCTACGGGCAGCGCGGCCACCCACGGGGGATTCGTCGGCGGTCTCCGCGGAAGGGGCGCCAGAACGCGCTCCGGCGGCGACAGCGGTGTCGGCTATCCGCAGGGCGACGGTCTCGTCGTCCGCGGGCGGTATGTACGGCTGCTGCGGCTCCGCGTGCTGGGGCCGGGTGGACTGCGCCTGCGTGTACCGCGGCTGGGCGTACGGCTCCTGGTACTCCTCCGTGCCGTACGTCTGCGCTCCGTACCGCTCGCTGCCGTAGCCGTCGGCGCCGTAGCCGCTCTGGGCCGGGGCGGCGGCCGCGGTGCCGCCGTACCAGTCCCCGTGCGCACCGGGGTCCCCGTACGGCTGCTGCCCGTACGGGGTGCCCTGGTCGCCGGCGCCGCCGTAGGAGTCCGTGGAGGACTGCCCGTAGGAGGTGCCGGACTCGCGCTCGGGGCGCAGCGCGGTCACGCCGTGGCCCTGCCCACCACCGGGGCGAGCCCCGCCGACCTCGCCACCGCGCCCTCGTCGCCGCATTCGGCCAGCCAGTTGGCCAGCATCCGGTGCCCGTGCTCGGTCAGCACGGACTCGGGGTGGAACTGCACCCCTTCGACCGGGAGTTCACGGTGCCGCAGGCCCATCACGATGCCGTCGTGGGTGCGGGCGGTCACCTCAAGCTCGGCGGGCACGGTCGCGGGCTCCGCCGCCAGCGAGTGGTAGCGGGTCGCCGTGAACGGGGTCGGCAGGCCCGCGAAGACGCCCTTGCCCTCGTGCTCGACGAGCGAGGTCTTCCCGTGCAGCAGCTCCGGGGCCCGGTCCACCACACCGCCGTACGCCACCTGCATCGACTGCATGCCGAGGCAGACCCCGAAGACCGGGACGCCGGTCGCGGCGCAGTGCCGCACCATGTCGACGCAGACCCCGGCCTCCTCGGGGGTGCCCGGACCCGGCGAGAGCAGGACGCCGTCGAAGCCGTCCTGGGCGTGGGCCGTGGAGACCTCGTCGTTGCGCAGGACCTCGCATTCGGCACCCAGCTGGTAGAGGTACTGGACCAGGTTGAAGACGAAGCTGTCGTAATTGTCCACGACGAGGATGCGCGCGCTCACTGGTTGTCCACCGTCACATCGTTGAAGGGCAGCAGCGGTTCGGCCCACGGGAAGACGTAGTTGAAGAGGACGTAGACCACGGCCATGACCAGCACGAGCGAGATCAACGCCTTCAGCCACGCGTTCCCCGGCAGATGCCGCCAGATCCAGCCGTACATGCCGTCCCTTCCGTCGCACCACGGCACCAGAATCACGCCGTACCGTCACCAGACTAACGGCGCAGGGCCTTCGGTTTCCCGGCCTCCACAGGCTGCGTGGAGTCCAGGTGGGCCCACACGATCAGCCGGTGACTGTGCCCCCACTCGGGATCGCACGTGGTCAGCGTCAGATAGCGGCCCTCACGCGTATACCCCGACTTACGGGGCACAGGGTCGATCACCTCAATGTCGGAGGGCACTGTTTTGTAGGGGCCTTTGTCGATCCTGTACGTGAACCATGAGGTTCCGTCCGTCAGCACCACCGCGTCGCCCGGGCGCAGCCTGGGGAAGTCCTTGAAGGGGTCGCCGTAGGTCCGCCGGTGACCGGCGACCGAGAAGTTGCCCTTCTGTCCCAGCTGGGCGGTGTTCGCGTAGTGGCCGAGCCCCTTCTTCAGGGTCCTGGTGGCCGTGCCTTCGAGCACCGGCTTGTTCCACGTGAAACCAAGACGCGGGATGTACATGATCGCGAAAGGCCTGTCCGCCGTGTACGGGGCGGGCGTCGGCGGACCGGCGGGCGCCTGCGACACGCCCGATGCCCCGGACGCGCCGGACGAGGGGCGCATCGCGCTCTGGGCCCACTGTTCCTGTAACTGGTCGATCTGGTCGTCCATGACGGTGTCGGCCCGTACGCCCGTCCAGAACAGCACGTAGACGACGAAGAGGACGATCACCGTGCCGACGGTGACGCACAGCTCGCTGACGGTCCTGACGACGACGCGCACCGGCAGCTCCAGTGAGGCTCACTCCACGGGCTTGGCGTACTGCAGATCCACTGTGCCCGAGTAGCCCGGCAGAGTCACCGTCCCGTCCTCCGTGACTTTCCAGCCGAGGCCGTAGACGTTGACGTAGACCATGTAGTTCTGGATCGCCCGCGAGGCCGCGAGGGCCTGCTGCATCTTCTCCGGATCACCGACCGCCGTGATCTTGTACGGCGGCGAGTACACCCGGCCCTGGAGGATCAGGGTGTTGCCCACACAGCGCACGGCGCTCGTGGAGATCAGCCGCTGGTCCATGACCTTGATCCCCTTGGCGCCGCTCTCCCACAGGGCGTTGACCACGGCCTGGAGATCCTGCTGGTGGATGACCAGGTAGTCCGGCTGGGGCTCGGGGTAGCCGGGGAGCTTGGCGGTGGCGTCCGGTGGGGCGTCGTTCAGCGTGACGGTGATCGCCTCACCGGTCAGCTTCTGCGTCCCCGACCTGACCTCCAGCGCGGACAGTTTGGCGTCCTCGGCCTTGGTGCTGCCGTCGTCCCGTTCGGCGAGCGCCTCCACGTCGTTCCGCAGGGCCGCGTTGGTCTCGTCGAGCCGGCCGTTCTTGTGGCTGCGCTCCTGGATGAGGTCGGAGAGTTTCAGCAGCGAGGCGTCCGTACGGATGTCGGTGCCCTTGGCGGTGTTGAAACTGGTGAAGAAGATGAGCCCGGCGAGGGCGAAGACGGCGGCGGTGAGCACCCGTACGGGTCGGAATCGGCCACGGACAGGGCTGGATCCCGTACCGGGGGATTCGGCAGAATTGCTCAACGTACCCTTATCTCCTTCGGCGCCACGGAAGCACTACGCTAACGGACGCCCGGGGGAGCCCCCAGTGTCCCCTTGTACGCTGCCCCGAGCCCGACCCAGTTCCCTGCGCGGCCACGCAGCGCATCGACAGGAGAGACCCTCGTGCCGAAGTCACGTATCCGCAAGAAGGCCGATTACACGCCGCCGCCGTCGAAGCAGGCGACCGCCATCAAGCTGACCAGCCGCACTTGGGTGGCACCGGTCATGCTGGCCATGTTCGTCATCGGTCTCGCCTGGATCGTCGTCTTCTACGTGACCGACGGTTCCCTGCCCATCGAGGCGCTGGGCAACTGGAACATCGTGGTGGGCTTCGGTTTCATCGCCGCCGGATTCGGTGTCTCCACGCAGTGGAAGTGACGGCCCGCGCGGGAGAGGGAGCGGCGGCCACTTCGCGGTGAACGCAGCTCTGCCCACGGCTATCCACTGAGTTATCCACAGCGGTTTTCCACAGTGTTGAAAAAGAACGACGATCTGTGGATAACCAACGAGGATTGACGCCGGTGTGACGGAACTACCGGTGATCATGGACCGTCGAAAGCTTGTTCGCCCCCTGTCTGACCTGCGGAAACGTTGGTCCACGACAGGGGGCGTCCTGCTGCCCGCACACTGTGCACAAGATCCGCCACCCGCTGTGGACAACTGTGCGTCTCAGGTGGCAGAACCCGCTGCTCAGGTGAGCTGAAGGGTTCTGAGGGCGGTCACCAGGACGACCACCGCCAGGACCGCGGCACAGGTGCCGTACTGGATCAGCGCGCGGTGCTCACGTGGGGCGTGGACCATGGCATAACCGATGACGACGCCGGCCACCAGACCGCCGATATGGGCCTGCCAGGCGATGTTGCTCCACCCGAAGGTGAAGATCAGGTTGATCACGAGCAGGGCGATGATCGGGCGCATGTCGTACTGGAGGCGGCGCATCAGGACGGCCGTCGCGCCGAACAGGCCGAAGATCGCGCCGGACGCCCCGAGCGACGCCGTGGTCGGCGCGGCCAGCAGATAGGTGAGGGCGCTGCCCGCGAGCCCCGAGCCGAAGTACAGGGCGAGATAGCGGGCCCGGCCGAGGGCCGCTTCGAGCGGGCCGCCCAGCCACCACAGGCTGAGCATGTTGAAGGCGAAGTGCCAGATCGCCTGGTGCGTGAACATCGAGGTCACCAGGCGGTACCACTCGCCGTCCGCGACCCCCGAGGTCGTCTGGAAGGGAGCGGGCGGCCAGGCCCCGATCAGGAAGAGGTCGTCCAGCAGCGCTTCATTCGTCCGTACGGCGATGAACACCGCGAGGTTGATCCCGATGAGGATCTTGGTGATCAGGCGGGGATCGGCCGCGATGCTGCCGCCCGCGAGCGTGCGGGGCCGGGCGGCGTCCGGGGCGTGGCCGGTGCCGGAGCCGGTGCGGACGCACTCCGGGCACTGGAAGCCGACGGAGGCGCTGATCATGCACTCCGGACAGATGGGACGGTCGCAGCGGGTGCAGCGGACACCGGTCTCGCGGTCCGGGTGGCGGTAGCAGACGGGCAGGCTCTGAGCGTCCTGCGGGCTACCCACCGGCTGGTCCATCGGATCCCCTAGGTCGTCGTCCGCGGCGCACAGGCCCATACACCGCCCCGCCCATCCTTACGGACGAGCGGGGCGATTGGTTCCCTTGGTTCCCCGCGGGAGGTGTCGGACGCCCGAGCGGTCGATGTCCGCGTCAGCCCTGACGCGTCTCGATCACGACGGACTCGATGACGACGTCGTTCACCGGACGGTCGGTGCGCGGGTTGGTCTGCACCGAGGCGATCGTGTCGACCACCTTCTGGCCGGCCGCGTCGGCGACCTCGCCGAAGATCGTGTGCTTGCGGTTCAACCAGGTCGTCGGGGCGACGGTGATGAAGAACTGCGAGCCGTTGGTGCCCGGACCGGCGTTCGCCATGGCCAGCAGGTACGGCTTGTCGAAGGCCAGGTCGGGGTGGAACTCGTCCTGGAACTGGTAGCCGGGGCCGCCCGTGCCGTTGCCCAGCGGGTCGCCGCCCTGGATCATGAAGCCGCTGATGACCCTGTGGAAGACGGTGCCGTCGTAGAGCCTGGCCGCGGACTTCTCGCCGGTGGCGGGGTTGGTCCACTCACGCTCGCCCTGGGCGAGTTCGACGAAGTTCCTGACCGTGACCGGCGCGTGGTGGGGAAGAAGCCGCACCACGATGTCGCCGTGGTTGGTCTTCAGGGTGGCGTAGAGCTGCTCGGCCACGATCTGCCTTCCGTTGTCGTCCTGTGATCCCTCGATCCTCGCACGGACGGTCCCGGCGGTGGCCCGGCGCCCGTCAACCGGCACCCAACCGGGCAGATCGCTTGCGGAAAACGCGTCGAGTCCCCCCGTGGCGGGGGCGCGACACGGCGAACCGTGGCATTGTCGACGACAAGCCGCTGTTGCCCCATATTGATCTGTTATTCGATCACTTTCACCGCACCCGAATGCCCGCCCTCACATGCCCCACCGTGTTCCGGGAGGCATGATCCGTAAAAGGGTGGAAAGTCGAATTACCGTACGCCACCGAGGAGGAGGAACCCGTGACCCGCATCGACAGCGTGCGCGCCGCGACCGGCTCGGCGAAGGACAGCGTGCTGCACGCCGCGGAAGTGGTGGCGCCCTACGCCGACACCGCCAAGGACAGGGCCGCCCACTACGCACACGAGGCACGCGTACGGCTCGCGCCCAAGGTGTCGCTGGCCACCGAGCAGGCCCGCGCCCAGTACGGCGCCCACGTCGCCCCGCGCCTGGAGCAAGCCCGCGCCCATGTACCGCCGAAGGTCGACCAGGCCGCCCAGGAGGCGGCGCTCCGCACCCGCAAGGCGGCCCTGCAGGCCGCCGAGTACTCCCGGCCCAAGCTCGAGCAGGCAGTGGCCGCGGCCGGACCCGTCACAGAGGAAGCGGCCGCCCGTGGGGTCGCCGCACTGGCCGCCCTGCGCGGTCAGGTCTCGCCGAAGGACGTGCAGAAGCTGGTCCGCAAGCACCAGCGGCGCGCCAAGGCCGGCCGTCTCGCGAAGACCCTGGCCGTCGTCGGTCTGCTCGCGGGCGGCGCCTTTGCCGCCTGGAAGTGGTGGGACAAGCAGGCGAACCCGGACTGGCTCGTCGAGCCCCCCGCCGCGACGGAGGTGCCGGAGTCCGGCCGTCTGACATCGGTCGACGGCACGGACCAGAGCGGGCTCGACCCCGAGGTCCAGGCGAAGGAAGCCGAGGAGGCCGCCCGGCGCGACGAGGGCAGGTGACCTGAGCATCGGTCACATCGGCTCGTTCCAACACCGCCAGGGGGCGGGAGACTTGAAGTCTCCCGCCCCCTGGCGGTGTTTCACGTGGAACATCGGCTGCTGCCGAAGATCGGCTGTCTTCGAGCGTCGTCGGCCTCCGCTCGAATCTGTGAGGCGGCTGTGTTCACACCTCCGCCCACGATGACGTTTGCAACGACTTGTGCGCGCGAGCTCCACACAAGCTCCCCTAACGGAATGCACCCTTCTGATTACCTGATCGCCTGAAGACCAGCTCACACGGGGGTTCGACCGCACCGCACAGACACCGACGAGCCCCCGGCCGAGAGCTTCCGCACCCGGGCCGGCGACATCGAGAATGTTTGCGCAAATATGTGCAACGTCACCGCGGCACTCCAGCCGGTGACGCACGTCACGGCCACACGGACAGAAGAACAGCGGCTGGACAGACGAAACCGGCCAGCACCCGAGAGGGTGCCGGCCGGTCCGGAGAGTGGAGCCTAGGGGAGTCGAACCCCTGACATCTGCCATGCAAAGACAGCGCTCTACCAACTGAGCTAAGGCCCCGGAAGAGGAGCATCCGACAGGAACGAGCACGTCCCGGCGGCTACCGCAGACCAGACTACCGGGTCGCGCCCCGTATCTCGCAAAAAAGAAGGGGGGTCCCGATGCACAACCACTCTCCGTAAGATGCTCGGCGTGGTTCGCTACAGCGAACCACGGTTTTGGGGAAGCGATGGGGAGACGCAATGGATGCCGCACAGCAGGAAGCCACCGCAAGAGCGCGGGATCTGCAGCGGAACTGGTACGGGGAGCCGCTGGGGACGCTCTTCCGTAGGCTCATAGACGATCTTGGTCTCAACCAGGCTCGTCTCGCGGGGGTTCTGGGACTGTCCGCGCCGATGCTGTCGCAGCTGATGAGCGGCCAGCGGGCGAAGATCGGCAATCCCGCCGTGGTCCAGCGGGTGCAGCTGCTGCAGGACTTGGCGGGGCAGGTCGCCGACGGCAGCGTGAGCGCGGCCGAGGCCACCGAGCGCATGGAGGAGATCAAGAAGTCGCAGGGGGGCTCGGTGCTCAGCAACACCACACAGACGACGAGCAGTTCGGGCGCGCCCACCGTGAAGAGGGTGGTCCGTGAGATCCAGTCACTGCTGCGCTCGGTCGCGGCCGCCGGGGACATCATCGAGGCCGCCGACAGTCTCGCCGGGACCCACCCGGAACTGGCAGAGTTCCTCCGGGTGTACGGCGCCGGCCGGACGTCCGACGCGGTCGCGCACTACCAGTCGCACCAGAGCTGAGCTGAACCCTGGGCCCGGTCGCCGAAGGGGATCGGCGACCGGGCCGACGGCTGAGTGGACGCCGGCCCGCCGGTGCTTCCGAGGACCGCGCCCCACGGGGAGCCGGGCGGGAGGAGTCGTATCGGCCGTCGTGGGGGAAGCAAGGGGGATGACCACAGGGGGAGGAGCGACGCACAGCCATGGGTGAGGTCTTCGCCGGCCGGTACGAACTGGCCGACCCGATCGGGCGCGGAGGCGTCGGTGCCGTCTGGCGTGCCTGGGACCACCGCCGCCGCCGGTACGTGGCGGCCAAGGTGCTCCAGCAGAGCGACGCGCACTCGCTGCTGCGGTTCGTCCGGGAGCAGGCCCTGCGGATCGACCACCCTCACGTGCTCGCCCCGGCCAGCTGGGCCGCGGACGACGACAAGGTCCTCTTCACCATGGACCTGGTGGGCGGCGGTTCGCTCGTCCACCTCGTCGGGGACTACGGGCCCCTGCCGCCTTCGTTCGTGTGCACACTGCTCGACCAGCTGCTGGCGGGCCTGGCGGCCGTGCACGCCGAAGGCGTCGTCCACCGGGACGTCAAGCCCGCCAACGTGCTCCTGGAGGCCACCGGGACGGCTCGACCCCGGCTGCGGCTGTCCGACTTCGGCATCGCCATGCGGCTGGGCGAGCCGCGGCTGACCGAGACCAACCTCGTGGTGGGGACGCCCGGTTATCTCGCTCCCGAGCAACTCCTCGGCTCCGACCCGGACTTCCCGGCGGATCTGTTCGCCGTGGGACTCGTGGCGCTGTACCTGCTGGAGGGGGCCAAGCCGGACGCCAAGGCGCTCGTGCAGTACTTCACCGAGCACGGCACACCGGGCCCGCCCAAGGGCATTCCGGAGCCGCTGTGGCAGATCGTCGCGACGCTGCTCCAGCCCGATCCGCACGCGCGGTTCCGCACCGCCACGGGCGCGCGCAAGGCCCTCGCGTCGGCCGCAGAGCTCCTCCCGGAACCCGGCCCCGACGACGAACTGATCGAGATCTTCGACCAACTCGGCCCCCTGCCGGTGGGATTCGGCCCGGAGGGGCCCCAGACGCGCGCGCCCGGGGTGATCGACGGGACGGGCACCACCTCGGGTGCCCTGCGGGTGGACAGGTCCGGACCGGCCGGAGCCGGCTCGTCCGCGTCCCTGACCGGGGACCACCCGCCTTCCGTGCCACCTCGCCCCGTCCCGTCCCCACCCGTGTCGGCGCCATCCATACCGGCCCCACCTGCAGTGGCGCCACCGGTGCCGTCCGCTCCCGCGCCGGCACCGCCCCCACACCGCCCCGAGGCGCCGCGGCAGGGCATCCGGACGCCCACGGCCCCCTCACCGTCCGCCGGCGGCCATCGGCTGCCCAACATGTCGGACACCGGCAGCTTCCCGCTGCCCCCGCCCGACAGCACCGCGTCCACCGCCCGCGCCACCGCGCCCCCACCGCCGTACGACCGCACCCGCGACCTCGCCGCCCATCGATCCCCCGTCCCGCAGCACCCGTACGGGCCCCCGGCCCCCGCGGAGCCGCCGACGCCCACTCCCGCAGCCGCACCCGCACCCGCACCCGCACCCGCACCCGCACCCGCACCCGCACCGACGCCGTATCACCGCGTCGACGCCTCTACTGCCTCATACACCGCCCAGAGCCCGCAGGTTCCCTTTTCATCGCCGCCCGTCGCGCAGCCCCGTCGTCGCGCCGGTCATCGGGCCGTGCGCCGGCCCGGTCCTCCCGCCAAGGTGGCCGTCCCGCTCCTGCTGCTGGCGCTGGTGTGCTACGTCGTGGGGTTCTGGGCGCTCAGCCGGATCTGAGCCCCGGCGCACGACCGCCGCGCTCTCCTGGCCCTCCGGGCGCTCCTACGGGCTACCGAGCCTCCGGCGCGCGACCACCCTCCACACGCCGAGTACCCCCAGCAGAGCCGTCCCCGTACCGATGCCGCTCACCGCCAGCACGGTCATCGCGGCATCCCCGTGCCCGCCTCCACCCGCCGTACCGCCCTTGGCCGGGCCCTCGGTGACCTCGCCCAGTTCCAGGTCCACGGGCACGGCCTCGAAGACGTCGTCCGGCCTGGGCTCACCCGCGTAGTCGGGCACGGCCTTCTCCGAGCCGTCCGTCCGAACCCGCAGGGCCACGCCGAAGGGCCCGTCGCCGAACTTGTCGGCCACCTCGGACGCGAGGTGCACGACCAGGTAGTAGGAACCGGCGAACCGCATGGCGCTGAGCCGGTCCGGTCCCGCGTACCGGTTCTCGTAGGCGACCGGAGGCAGGGGCGGCAGTGCGGCGGACTCCCGCCGGCCGGCGTAGTTGGCGCTCACGTCGTCGACGAACCCGCGCGCGGGGTTGTAGAGCGTGAGGCTCAGCGCGCCGGTCGTGTAGCCGCCCCGGCCGTCCGCGGCGGCCAGTTCGGCGGTCGCGGAGAGCTGCCCGCCCCAGCCGACCGGCACCTTGTAGAAGAGCGTGCCGCCGGGCTCGATGTCCGCACCCCACACGCCCGGGCCGACGGGCACCGCCGAGGCGAAGCCCGAGCCGCCCTCGCGCGCGACGGGCTCGCCGGTGGCGGGCGCCGGGGTCCGCGAGTTCCAGGCTTCCGGGACCTCGGCAGCGGGCTCGCGCAGCGCCGGCTCGGAGACGACGAACAGCTCCAGGTCCCAGGCGTCCGGCGCGGTCACCGGCGTACCGACGCGCTCGACGACCACGTCGTAGGTGCCCGCCGTCTTGCAGCGGGGCCGGTCGGCGGAGATCTCCCGGGCGCCCCAGGCGGCGATCGGACGGGCGCTGCGGACGATGCCGAAGGTCTCGGTGTCGAAGGAGCAGGAGCGGCCGGCGGCGTCCTGCACGGTCACCTTGATGCCCTCGCCCGCGGAGACCGTGCTGCCGGGGGCGGGGGCCGCGGTGGCGGAGACGTAGGTGTCGGAGGTGGCGTCGAGTTCGAGGGAGTAGTGGACGACCCCGTCGCCGGGCAGCGAACTGCGGTACGTCGTCCCGGCGGAGAGGGGCTTCGCACCGGCCGTGGTAGGCGCGCCGGCGACGCTCGTGGCGTCCGGGGCGAAGCCGTACGGACCCGGCGTCCCGGCGGCGAGCGCCGCGGGCACCGGCAGAGCGGCCGTCGTGCACAGCAGCAGCGCCCCCACGGCGGCCGACCGCGCACGGCCCGCGTGACGCGCCGTACGCGCCCCCTGCCGTGCCCCCGTACGCCGTCTCATCCCGCGCCACCCCTCGTCGTCGCTTCCGGACCGTCGCCCATCCTGCCCAGCCCGGCGACCCGGCACCCCCGCATTCCGTACGCCCGTCCGAAACGGAGGCGTCTAGACGCTGTGGCCGGCTTCCGCAACTCGAGGAACGGTCGCCGTGCGTTGCTCCGAACACACGAAACCCCGGCCGCGTCGGCGGCCGGGGTCGGTGTCGAATCCGTCGTGACGGCTCACGAACCCGTGGGCACGGAGTCAGTCGCCTCCGTCCACAGATCCTGCTCGGCGCGATCCGCCTGGATCTGGCGGTACACGAGGAGCCCGCCGATGGCGGCCAGTGCGACCAGGAGAAGCTTCTTCACCGCGCGACCTCGTCTTTCCTTGACGTAGGGGACCTCTGGCGCCCGACTATACACACCGGCCGAGACCGATCGGTGACCTGCGTGGGGGCTCAACTGCCGCCCGGCACACCCCAGTAGATGGGGACGAACCGCCAACGGGCCGGAGAGTGATCACCCCCGGACGGAGGGTGACTTTGCCGCCTGCCGCCACTTTTACCACTCTTCGCGCCTTATGCAGCCATTCGAGTGCTGTTCATCTGAAGATCGACGCGCCACGGGCGTCGGTCCATGACTTCGCGACCCACATCAACATCATGAGGAAAGTACGCAAATCGCCCAACCTGAAAGTGAGGGGCCATGACCAGGAACAAGGTCATGAATCTGTGGACCGCCATCGTCACCGCCTTCCTCGCGCTGTTCACGGCGCTCGGCTTCGTCTCGAACACCGCGGCCGCGGCCTCGCCGCAGACCGAGACCTCCTCCCGCAACACCGGCCGCAACGACAGCGAGCGCAGCGCGGAGCTCGCGGTGCCGGCGCCGCCCCCCTGGGCCTGGTCCTACGCCAGGGCCCTGCCTCCCACGATGAAGCAGCGCATCCGGGCGGAGGCCCACGGAAAGACCCCCGGCTGCCGGCACCGTCCGCTCTCGGACAGGGAAGCGGCGGCATCGATCCCGGCGACCCGCGAGTGCGCCACGGCGGCCTCCCCGGCCCAGCCCCTGGTGCCCCACCAACGCTGACCCCTCGGGCCCGCCCGAGCGACAGCCTCCCGCAGTACGGACGTAACGCGATAACAGCAGTACAGGCAGCACACAGCACACAGCACACAGCACACAGCACACAGCACACAGCACACAGCACACAGCAGTGAACGACGACGCAGAACGACGCCCTCCGCTACGGCGGCACGTCAATCCGCTTCGACGATGTGCCGTAGATAGGCCCCGGGTTCGTTGAGATAACGACGCCAGTGGTCGACGAGCTCCAGATCCCGCCAGCCGGCGGGACGCATTCCGTGGTCGCCCACCTCGATGATCTCGGCGCCGGGTAGCGCCGTGAGCACGGGTGAGTGCGTGGCGCAGACGATCTGCGCACCGGAACGCCCCAGGCGATGCAGCAGCCCCACGAGTTGAAGACAGGAAGCGAACGACAGCGCGGCCTCGGGTTCGTCCATGACGTACAGCCCGGGCCCCTCGAAACGCTCGCGGAAGGCCATCAGAAAGCCTTCGCCGTGGCTCATCTCGTCCACGGCCCCCGAGAGCCTTCCCGTCATCTGCTCCCGGCCCAGCGCGTCCAGCGCCGTCTCCGCCCGCAGGAAGAACCCCCTGCGGCGCGTCCGAGACCCGCGCAGCATGCGCCGCCCGGCCGCCGTCGCCTCGAACCGCACCCGCGAGCCCAGCTCCGAGGGCTCGCGGGCACTGGCGTACCGGTAGCCCGCGGACCCGCCCCAGGAGTCCAGGCCGAACCCCTCCGCCAGCGCCTCGACCAGCGTGGACTTCCCGGAGCCGTTCTCCCCCACCAGGAACGTGACGGGCGCGGAGAACCGCAGCCCCTCCTCCACGAGCTGCCGCACGCACGGCACGGACCACGGCCACCGCCCCTCCGCCGCCTCACCCGCGGTGACATGCGCATAGGCCCGTTCCACGATCACCCCGCCACACTCCCACCCACCACTGACAACGGCCTCCCGCCCGGTACCCCGGACGCGCTTCCCGGCCGCTCTCACCCGGAATGCAGAAGACCCCCGGACCGATGGTCCGGGGGTCTTCTCGCTGGTGGGGCTAACAGGATTTGAACCTGTGGCCTCATCCTTATCAGGGATGCGCTCTAACCAACTGAGCTATAGCCCCGCCGCGCTCTGCGGTGTGTCTCCCGCGCGCTGACTCCTGAACATTAGCGCACGACACGGGCAGTCCCAAAATCGGTTCTCGGGGGGGCTTACGGCAGGGCCTGGGCCCTGCCTCACTCGTCCTCCGCGAGGGTCAGCTCGACGCCGCCCACGAAGCCCGCGGAGAGGTTGTAGATGAACGCGCCGAGGGTCGCCAGCGCCGTCGCGAGGACGACGTCGATGACCGCGATGATCGACGTGAACAGCAGGACGTTCGGCAGCGACAGGAAGGACTGCAGGTCGAAGCCGTTCGACTCGTTCGAGCCGGTGGCCTCGGAGATCGTGCCGCCGACCGTGGAGAAGACGCCCATGGCGTCCATGACCATCCACAGCACCGCGGCCGCGACGATCGTGCAGATGCCCAGCGCGATGGACAGCAGGAAGCTGACCTTCATCACCGACCACGGGTCCGCCTTGGCGACCCGCAGCCGCGCCTTGCGGGTGCGCGGGGTCGTACGCGCCCCGGTGCGCGGCTTGCGGACCGCGCCGGCCGGAGCGCCGCCGCCGGCCGTCTGATAGGCCTGCGGCGGGTGGTACGGACCGCCGGCCTGCTGAGGCTGGCGTTCACCCGGCAGGGGCGACGCCTGCTGGGCGCCCCCCGGTGCGGCCGGGCCCCCACCGGCCGCGTAGGTGTCCGTCACGGTTCCCCCCTGGGATCCAGGTGCGTCGGGCGTGGACGCGCCCTTCGCGGGCGACGACTTGATCGCCTTCAGCTGCGTGGTGTGGGTGTCCGCCGCCTGCGCGGCGGAGCCACGACCGCCGCCGCCCGTCTCCGAACCGGCCGGAGAACCGGCCGGGATACCGGACGATCCGGCGCCCGTGGCTCCGCTCACGATGACTCACTCCTCGTGCTACTCGGCAGAGGGCGCGTCACCCTCGTCCGTGCCGGTGGTCGCGACCCCCTCGGCGGTCTCGTCGACGGCCACGTCGCCGTCGACCTCCTCCGCCTCGCGTCCCGCCTCGGCGTTGCGTGCGATACCTACGACGGCATCGCGCTTGCCAAGGTTGATCAGTTGGACGCCCATGGTGTCACGGCCCGTCTCCCTGATCTCGTTGACTCGCGTACGAATCACACCGCCGCCGAGCGTGATGGCGAGGATCTCGTCGGTCTCCTCGACCACCAGCGCCCCGACGAGCGAACCGCGGTCCTCGACGATCTTGGCGGCCTTGATGCCCAGGCCACCGCGACCCTGGACGCGGTACTCGTCGACGGCGGTCCGCTTCGCGTAACCGCCGTCGGTGGCAGTGAACACGAACGTACCGGGTCGAACAACATTCATCGAGAGGAGCTCGTCCCCCTCGCGGAAACTCATGCCCTTGACACCCGAGGTGGCACGGCCCATGGGGCGCAGCGCATCGTCCGTGGCGGTGAACCTGATCGACTGGGCCTTCTTGCTGATCAGAAGCAGATCATCGTCGGCCGAGACCAGTTCGGCACCGATCAGTTCGTCGTCGGAGCCGTCCTCCCTCTCACGGAGGTTGATCGCGATGACACCACCGGCGCGCGGCGAATCGTAATCCTTCAGAGGCGTCTTCTTGACCAGGCCCGCCTTGGTGGCGAGCACGAGGTACGGCGCCGCCTCGTAGTCGCGGATCGCGAGGATCTCGGCGATGGCCTCGTCCGGCTGGAAGGCCAGCAGGTTGGCCACGTGCTGCCCGCGCGCGTCCCGGCCGGCGTCCGGAAGTTCGTACGCCTTGGCCCGGTAGACACGGCCCTTGTTGGTGAAGAAGAGCAGCCAGTGGTGCGTGGTCGAGACGAAGAAGTGGTCGACGATGTCGTCTTCCTTCAGCTTCGTGCCGCGCACGCCCTTGCCGCCGCGCTTCTGCGCCCGGTAGTCGTCCGTCTTGGTGCGCTTGACGTAGCCGCCCCGGCTGACGGTGACCACGATGTCCTCTTCGGCGATGAGGTCCTCGATGGACATGTCGCCGTCGTAGGGCACCAGCATGGTCTTGCGGTCGTCGCCGTACTTCTCGACGATCGCGGCGAGCTCCTCGCTGACGATGCCGCGCTGGCGGACCTGGGAGGACAGGATCTCGTTGTACTCGGTGATCTTCGTCTGGAGCTCGTCGTGCTCCTGGACGATCTTCTGGCGCTCCAGGGCGGCCAGTCGGCGCAGCTGCATCTCGAGGATGGCGTTGGCCTGGATCTCGTCGATCTCCAGGAGCTCCATCAGGCCGCCGCGCGCGATATCGACGGTGTCGCTGCGCCGGATCAGCGCGATGACCTCGTCGATGGCGTCCAGGGCCTTCAGCAGGCCGCGCAGGATGTGCGCCCGCTCCTCGGCCTTGCGCAGCCGGAAGCGCGTACGGCGGACGATGACCTCGATCTGGTGCGTCACCCAGTGGCGGATGAACGCGTCCAGGGAGAGCGTGCGCGGGACGCCGTCGACGAGCGCCAGCATGTTGGCGCCGAAGTTCGTCTGCAGGTCCGTGTGCTTGTAGAGGTTGTTCAGGACGACCTTGGCGACCGCGTCCCGCTTGAGGACGATGACCAGGCGCTGGCCCGTGCGGGACGACGTCTCGTCGCGGACGTCCGCGATGCCGCCGATCTTGCCGTCCTTCACCAGGTCGGCGATCTTCTGCGCGAGGTTGTCGGGGTTGACCTGGTAGGGCAGCTCCGTGACCACCAGGCACTGGCGGTTCTGGATCTCCTCGACCTCGACGACCGCGCGCATCGTGACGGAGCCGCGGCCGGTGCGGTACGCCTCCTCGATGCCCTTGCGGCCGACGACGAGGGCGCCGGTCGGGAAGTCGGGGCCCTTGATGCGCTCGATCAGCGCGTCCAGCAGCTCCTCGTGCGAGGCCTCGGGGTTCTCCAGGTACCACTGGGCGCCGGCGGCGACCTCGCGGAGGTTGTGCGGCGGGATGTTGGTCGCCATGCCGACCGCGATACCGGCCGAGCCGTTGATCAGCAGGTTCGGGAAGCGGGACGGCAGAACCGTCGGCTCCTGGGAGCGGCCGTCGTAGTTGTCCGTGAAGTCGACGGTCTCCTCGTCGATGTCACGGACCATCTCCATCGACAGCGGCGCCATCTTGCACTCCGTGTAGCGCATGGCCGCCGCCGGGTCGTTGCCCGGAGAGCCGAAGTTGCCGTTGGAGTCGACGAGCGGCATGCGCATCGACCACGACTGGGCGAGGCGTACCAGGGCGTCGTAGATCGAGGAGTCGCCGTGGGGGTGGTAGTTGCCCATGACGTCGCCAACCACGCGCGCGCACTTGTAGAAGCCGCGCTCGGGGCGGTAGCCGCCGTCGTACATGGCGTACAGGACGCGGCGGTGGACGGGCTTGAGGCCGTCCCGGACGTCCGGCAGCGCACGCGAGACGATGACGGACATCGCGTAGTCGAGGTACGAGCGCTGCATCTCCGTCTCGAGCCCGACGGGCTCGACACGCATGGCGAGTTCGCCGCCCTCTTCAGGGGTGACGGAAGTGTTCTCGTCGGCCATTGCTGGTGAAGATCCTTCCTGGTGCGGTCAGCTGAGACCGACTCAGATGTCGAGGAAGCGGACGTCCTTGGCGTTTCGCTGGATGAACTGGCGGCGGGCCTCGACGTCCTCGCCCATCAGGACCGAGAACAGGTCGTCGGCCTGGGCGGCGTCGTCGAGGGTGACCTGGCCGAGGACGCGGTGCTCCTGGTCCATGGTCGTGATGCGCAGCTCCTCGGCGTTCATCTCGCCGAGACCCTTGAAGCGCTGGATCGAGTCCTCCCTGATGCGCTTGCCGCGCTGGCGGCCCATCTCGATCAGCGCGTCGCGCTCGCGGTCGGAGTAGGCGTACTCCACCTCGTCCCGGCCCCACTTGATCTTGTAGAGCGGCGGACGCGACAGGAAGACGTGCCCGGCCTCGACCAGCGGACGCATGAAGCGGAACAGGAACGTCAGCAGCAGGGTGTTGATGTGCTGGCCGTCGACGTCGGCGTCCGCCATCAGGATGATCTTGTGATAGCGCAGCTTCGCGATGTCGAAGTCCTCGTGCACACCCGTGCCGAAGGCCGAGATCAGCGCCTGGATCTCCTGGTTCTGCAGGATCTTGTCGATCCGCGCCTTCTCGACGTTGAGGATCTTGCCGCGGATCGGGAGGATCGCCTGGTACTCGGGGTTGCGGCCGGACTTGGCCGAGCCGCCGGCGGAGTCACCCTCGACGATGAAGATCTCGCACTTGATGGGGTCGTTCGACTGGCAGTCGGAGAGCTTGCCCGGCAGGGACGCGGTCTCCAGCAGGCCCTTGCGGCGGGTCAGATCGCGCGCCTTGCGGGCGGCCACGCGCGCGGTGGCGGCCTGGATGCCCTTGCGGATGATGTCCCCGGCCTCGTTCGGGTTGCGGTCCAGCCAGTCCGCCAGGTGCTCGTAGACGACCTTCTGGACGAAGGTCTTCACCTCGGTGTTGCCCAGCTTCGTCTTGGTCTGGCCCTCGAACTGAGGCTCGCTCAGCTTGACCGAGATGATCGCCGTCAGACCCTCGCGGATGTCGTCGCCCGTGAGGTTGTCGTCCTTGTCGCGCAGCAGCTTCTTGTCGCGCGCGTACTTGTTGATCAGCGAGGTCAGCGCGGCGCGGAAGCCCTCTTCGTGGGTACCGCCCTCGTGCGTGTGGATGATGTTGGCGAAGGAGTAGACGCCCTCGGTGTAGCTGCTGTTCCACTGCATCGCGACCTCAAGGGACAGGTGCTTGTCCTTGTCCTCGGCCTCCAGGTCGATGACGGTGGGGTGCACCACGTCCCCCTTGCGGGAGTTGAGGTACTTCACGAAGTCGACGATTCCGCCCTCGTAGCGGTAGTCGACCGACTTGACCTCGGCCTTCTCGTCGGCGCCCGCCTCGTCCGCGCCGGAGGTCGCCTTCGCCGACTCGCGCTCGTCGGTGAGCCGGATCCGCAGGCCCTTGTTGAGGAACGCCATCTCCTGGAAGCGCCGCGAGAGCGTCTCGAAGGAGTACTCGGTGGTCTCGAAGATGTCCGGGTCGGCCCAGAAGGTGACCGAGGTGCCGTGCTCCTCCGTCGCCTCGTGCCGGGCGAGCGGGGCGGTCGGGACGCCGAGCTTGTAGTCCTGCGTCCAGCGGTAGCCGTCGGTCTTGACCTCGACGGCGACCTTGGTGGACAGGGCGTTCACCACGGACACGCCGACGCCGTGCAGACCGCCGGAGACCGCGTAGCCACCGCCGCCGAACTTGCCGCCCGCGTGCAGCACGGTCAGGACGACCTCGACGGCCGGCTTGCCCTCGGACGGGACGATGCCCACCGGGATGCCGCGGCCGTTGTCGACGACGCGGACGCCGCCGTCGGGGAGGATCGTCACGTCGATCGTGTCCGCGTAACCGGCCAGGGCCTCGTCGACGGAGTTGTCGACGACCTCCTGCACGAGGTGGTGCAGTCCGCGCTCGCCGGTCGAACCGATGTACATACCGGGTCGCTTGCGAACGGCGTCCAGGCCTTCGAGGACGGTGATGGCGCTGGCGTCGTACGAAGAGGTGACCTCGGCGCTCGACGAAGCGCCCGCGCCGTCGGCGCCGGCGTCGGTGGACGGAATGTTCTCGTTGGGGTTGCCGGAATCGGCCACGAAGCGCCCTTTCTGGCACAGCACGAGCCAAGCTCGTCGGCGGGTTGCCGGAGCGGCTGCGGCATGTTGCGTTGGTAAGCCTTGATCAGCGTTGCTCAGCGTGTCCCGGACGGTCCCCACGACTGGGGCGGGATTGTCTTCCAGTCTACCGGTAGCGCTGACAGTGATGGGGGTTTGCCGGTACCTGAGTCCGCATGTGCCGCCCTGAACCCGGCTCGGAGGACTCCCGATATAGGGAAGGGGGCTCCAAGAGGCTCACAGCGGCACT
Organism: Streptomyces sp. NPDC056628; assembly: GCF_042792555.1. Lineage (NCBI taxonomy): Bacteria > Bacillati > Actinomycetota > Actinomycetes > Kitasatosporales > Streptomycetaceae > Streptomyces > Streptomyces sp. NPDC056628. Next base: position 165,455 of record NZ_JBHTWG010000004.1, on the reverse strand, counting down.
CAGCGCTTCGAGCCGTCAACCCTTGGCTACTTCGGAGTCCCCTCGCGATTCGCAACCGCGTGCGGTTGTACGACGAACGCCTCGCGCACGTCGATCCGGGGCCGGAGAGAGACACTGATGTGATGTCTGTCACCTGCGTCCGATGGGGCCGCGGAGACGCCTGTGCCGACTGATTCGGGCGCTTTTTCGGCCGGGGCGGGGCTGCGGAGACAGCGCCCGGGACCGGTGCCGAACGGGCTCAGCCGTAAGTGTCGCCCGGGCCCGTGCTGCCGGGCGCGCGCAGCGGGCCGTAGCGGCGGGCGGGACCGCCGGGGCCCTGCACCTTGATCTGCCGGACGGACCCGTGACCCAGGTCCTCGTTGAGCCTGGCGACCAGCGTCGGCGCGAGCAGCCGCAGGTTCGTCGCCCAGGCCGTGGAGTCGCAGCGCACGACCAGGATCCGCTCGTCCTCGTCGTACCGCTCCGGTACGCAGTGCTTGGCCACGTCCTCGCCGACGATCTCCGGCCAGCGGCCCATCACGCCCCCCACGGCCGCCGGGGTCTCCCAACCGCGTTCGGTGATCAGGCGGTTGATGGCCGCGCCGAGCGCCAAGGGGTCGCGTCCGTCGGCCCGCGCGCCGGAGCGCAGGCCTCCGCCGCGCCGGGCCTGCTTCTTCTGGTGTGCCGCGTCCCCACGCGCGCGTGCCTGCTCCTTGGCCGCCCGCAGCGCCACGCGCGCGAGGTCGACCCCGGAGGGCTCGGGCGTCCTGGCGGCCTCCCCAGGTGTTCCAGGGGAGGCGGGAGGGTTCTCGGACGGCTGGTCGCTCATACGCGCTCCACCGCCCCCTCGGACACGGCGTACCGCGCCCCGGTCAGGACCTGCGGTACGTCGTCGTCGACCGCGGCGGTCACCAGGACCTGTTCGCCGGGCGCGACCAGCTCGGCCAGGCGCTCGCGGCGCCGGCTGTCCAGCTCGGCGAAGACGTCGTCGAGGACCAGCACCGGCTCGTTGCCCTCGGCGCGCAGCAGGTCGTAGGAGGCCAGACGCAGAGCCAGCGCGTACGACCAGGACTCGCCGTGCGAGGCGTATCCCTTGGCGGGCAGCTGGCCCAGCTTGAGCAGCAGGTCGTCGCGGTGCGGGCCGACGAGGGTGACGCCTCGTTCGATCTCCTGCTTGCGCGCCTCGGCCAGCGCCGCCATCAGCTGTTCGAACAGGTCCTCACGCGTGTGTGCCTCGCCGGGCGCGGACGGCTTGTAGTCCAGGGCGACGGGACCGCCGCCGGGGGCCAGCTGTTCGTACGCCTTGTCGGCCAGCGGCTGGATCGCGGCGATCAGGTCGAGGCGCTGGGCGAGCAGCTCCGCGCCCACGCGGGCGAGGTGCTGGTCCCAGACGTCGAGGGTGGACAGGTCCATGGACCGGCCGCCGTGCCGGCGGGCCAGCGCGGAGGACTTCAGCAGGGTGTTGCGCTGCTTGAGCACGCGCTCGTAGTCGGAGCGCACGCCCGCCATGCGCGGGGAGCGGGCGGTGATCAGCTCGTCGAGGAACCGCCGGCGCTCGCCGGGGTCGCCCTTGACCAGCGCCAGGTCCTCCGGGGCGAACAGCACGGTCCGGACGATGCCGAGCACGTCACGCGGTCTGACCTGCGACGATCTATTGATGCGGGCGCGGTTGGCCTTGCCTGGATTGAGCTCCAGCTCGACCAGCTGGGTGCGCTCGCCCTGCCGTACCTGGGCGCGGACGATCGCGCGCTCGGCGCCCATGCGCACGAGCGGCGCGTCGGAGGCGACGCGGTGGCTGCCGAGGGTGGCGAGGTAGCCGACGGCCTCGACGAGGTTCGTCTTGCCCTGCCCATTGGGGCCGACGAACGCGGTGACGCCCGGGTCGAGCGGGACCTCGACCCGGGCGTACGAGCGGAAGTCGGCCAGCGAAAGATGCGTGACGTGCATGGTCGTTCGCCGACCTCCCCCAACGTGTGGTTCAACCGTCCCCAGCTGTGGACAACCGGGGTTGTCCAGGGTGCCAGATCGGCTTCCCCGGACGGTGCACCGCCTGCGGCCGCGGCCACAGGCGGAGTGTGGATTACTTCTTCTCCACCGCGTGCCCGCCGAACTGGTTCCGCAGGGCCGCGATCATCTTCATCTGCGGCGAGTCGTCCTGCCGCGAGGCGAAGCGCGCGAACAGCGAGGCCGTGATCGCGGGCAGCGGCACGGCGTGGTCGATCGCGGCTTCCACAGTCCAGCGTCCCTCTCCGGAGTCCTGCGCGTAACCCCGGAGCCCCTCCAGGTGCTCGTCCTCGTCGAGGGCGTTCACCGCGAGGTCCAGCAGCCAGGAGCGGATGACCGTGCCCTCCTGCCAGGAGCGGAAGACCTCCCGGACGTCGGTCACGGAGTCCACCTTCTCCAGCAGCTCCCAGCCCTCGGCGTAGGCCTGCATCATGGCGTACTCGATGCCGTTGTGGACCATCTTCGCGAAGTGGCCCGCGCCGGCCTTGCCGGCGTGCACCGAGCCGAAGTCGCCCTCGGGCTTGAGGGCGTCGAAGATCGGCTGCACCTTGGCGACGTCCTCGTCGGAGCCGCCGTACATCAGCGCGTAGCCGTTCTCCAGGCCCCAGACGCCGCCGGAGACACCGCAGTCGACGAAACCTATGCCCTTGGCCGCCAACTGCTCGGCGTGCTGCTCGTCGTCCGTCCAGCGGGAGTTGCCGCCGTCCACCACGACGTCACCGGGCTCCAGCAGCTCGGCCAGCTCGTCGATGGTCGACTGGGTCGGGGCACCCGCCGGGACCATCACCCAGACCACGCGCGGGCCGGGGAGCTTGCCCACAAGCTCTTCCAGGCTGTGGACGTCCGCGAGGTCAGCGTTGCGGTCGTATCCGACGACGGTGTGGCCCGCGCGACGGATCCGCTCGCGCATGTTGCCGCCCATCTTGCCGAGGCCGACGAGACCGAGCTCCATCAGTTGTGTTCCTTCGGTTGCTGTGGCGTGTGAGGCACCTTCGTACCCGCGTACGAGCCTAAACCCGGACGTCCGCGCACAGCTGTGGGCATACGCGCTCATACGTACACCCTCATCTGGGACTTCCCACAGGCCGGGCGGCTTTCGTCCCCGGCCTGTGGACAACCGCGGTGACCGTCAGCCGCTCAGGCGCACCGGCATGATCAGGTACTTGTAGGCCTCGTCCGCCTCCGCGTCCAGGGCCGGCTTGCCGCTGAGCAGCGCGGGCTTGGTGGACGTGGTGAACGACAGCTGCGCCACCGGGGAGTCGATCGCGCTCAGGCCGTCCAGCAGGAAGGTCGGGTTGAAGGCGATCGAGATGTCGTCGCCCTCCAGCTGGGCGTCGACCCTTTCCACAGCCTGTGCGTCGTCGCTGGAACCGGCCTCCAGGATGAGCACGCCCTGCTCGAAGCTGAGCCGCACCGGGGTGTTCCGCTCGGCGACCAGGGCCACGCGCTTGACGGCCTCGACGAACGGCGCCGTCTCGATCACGGCGACCGAGTTGAACTCCGTCGGGAACAGCGTGCGGTACTTCGGGAGGTCGCCCTCCAGCAGACGGGTCGTCGTCCGGCGCCCGGCGCCCTCGAAACCGATCAGGCCCTCGCCCGCGCCGGAGCCGGAGAGCGCCAGGGTGACGCTGTCACCGCTGGTGAGCGCCTTGGCGGTGTCCAGGAGGGTCTTGGCCGGCACCAGGGCGACCGCGGAGGCCTCCGGGTTCTCCGGCTTCCACAGGAACTCGCGGACCGCGAAGCGGTAGCGGTCGGTGGAGGCCAGCGTGACCGTGTCGCCCTCGATCTCGATGCGCACACCGGTGAGGACGGGCAGCGTGTCGTCGCGACCGGCCGCGATGGCGACCTGGGCGGCGGCGGAGGCGAAGACCTCACCGGGGACGGTGCCGGTGGCGGTGGGCATCTGCGGCAGCGCCGGGTACTCCTCCACCGGCAGGGTGTGGAGGGTGAAGCGCGAGGAGCCGCAGACCACGGTCGCCCGTACACCGTCTGTGGAAATCTCCACCGGCCGGTTGGGGAGGGCGCGGCAGATGTCGGCGAGGAGACGGCCGGACACCAGGACGGTGCCCTCCTCCTCGACCTCGGCCTCCACACCCACCCGGGCGGAGACCTCGTAGTCGAAGCTGGACAGGCTCAGCTGACCGTCCTCGGCCTTCAGGAGGAGGCCGGCGAGGACAGGCGCCGGCGGACGGGCCGGGAGGCTGCGCGCCGCCCAGGCCACGGCCTCCGCGAGTACGTCGCGTTCCACCCGGATCTTCACTGTTGCCGCCTCCTGCTGTTGCCGGCGCTTCTCGGCCTGCCTGGCTTCGTCGTCTGTCTCGGTGTCGTCGGCCCCAGTGAGGGGAAGGACACCGGGAACAGTCTGACGCACCCCACTGACAGTAGGTGCCTCTCGGGGTCAAGTCGTGACGTGGGGCAGCCAGGGACCGGACAGCGAGTTGTGCACAGGGCCCTCTTCGAAACGAATTCCCAGCTCTCTCTAGTTGGGAGTAGTAGTAGGGCCTGTGGATACCGTGGATAACCTCGTTTGCCCAGCTCAGGGCGGAGATTTTGTCCACCGGGCCTGTGGGTGGAGGCCGTGGACAACCGGCCGCTTCTGTGGAGAACGGAAAGTTCTGCACACCCCGTGCACAGGACAGGGCGACTTCTCCCCAGCGCCGTCCCCAGCTTTACCCGCCTTTCCCACAGGGCAACCCGGCACCTTCGTGTGACGCCTTTCACTCGCCCCGGTGAGGAGCCGCGTCGCGTTGCCGAACAGTGGACAGCGGTGTGGAGAAGCTGCGGATCACTGGGGACAACCGGCTCCAGGCTGTGGGTTGCCCGTGGACAAGTTCGTGCACAGCCTGTGGATCTCTTCGTCGTCCACAGTCTGTGGAGATCGTTCGTCCACGAATCCACAACCGGTTGACCTGGTCTGATGGTCCTTCGACAGGCCGGCCTGTGGACGCAGTCTGGACAACTTTCCGGTCCCCAGGGTGTGGACGCGAGAAAGTCGCCGAATCTGTGGAGGAAGACCGTAACCCGGCAGCTAATCGAACAGCCGTCGTCGAAGGACACCGTGCGGGAGAGAGCGCCGGACATGACGAAGGGCGCCTCCGGATCTCTCCGGAGGCGCCCTCGACGGTGTGCGGCCGGTCCCCGACGTGCCGGAGGCGGGTCCGTCAGCCGTTCTTGATGCGGTTGGTGAGCTCGGTGACCTGGTTGTAGATGGAGCGCCGCTCGGCCATCAGATTGCGGATCTTGCGATCGGCGTGCATCACCGTGGTGTGGTCACGGCCGCCGAACAGCGCGCCGATCTTCGGCAGCGACAGGTCCGTCAGCTCGCGGCACAGGTACATGGCGATCTGGCGGGCCGTGACGAGCGCCCGCCCGCGCGAGGTGCCGCACAGGTCCTCGACGGTGAGGCCGAAGTAGTCGGCGGTGGCACCCATGATCGCCGTGGAGGTGATCTCCGGAGCCGAGTCCTCGCCGCCGGGGATCAGGTCCTTGAGGACGATCTCCGTCAGGCCCAGGTCGACCGGCTGCCGGTTGAGCGACGCGAACGCCGTCACCCGGATCAGCGCACCCTCCAGCTCGCGGATGTTGCGCGAGATACGGGAGGCGATGAACTCCAGCACCTCCGGCGGGGCGTTGAGCCGCTCCTGGACCGCCTTCTTGCGCAGGATCGCGATGCGCGTCTCCAGCTCGGGCGGCTGGACGTCGGTGATCAGACCCCACTCGAAGCGGTTGCGCAGCCGGTCCTCCAGGGTGACCAGCTGCTTGGGCGGCCGGTCGCTGGAGAGCACGATCTGCTTGTTCGCGTTGTGGAGCGTGTTGAAGGTGTGGAAGAACTCCTCCTGCGTCGACTCCTTGTCCGCGAGGAACTGGATGTCGTCGACGAGCAGGATGTCCATCTCGCGGTAGCGCTTGCGGAAGCTGTCGCCCTTGCCGTCGCGGATGGAGTTGATGAACTCGTTGGTGAACTCCTCCGAGCTCACGTACCGCACGCGCGTGCCGGGGTAGAGACTGCGCGCGTAGTGCCCGATCGCGTGCAGCAGGTGCGTCTTGCCGAGCCCCGACTCCCCGTAGATGAAGAGGGGGTTGTACGCCTTCGCGGGCGCCTCGGCGACGGCCACCGCGGCCGCGTGCGCGAAGCGGTTGGACGCGCCGATGACGAAGGTGTCGAAGAGGTACTTCGGGTTCAGCCGCGCGGTGGGTTCACCCGGGCCGGACGCCGGCGCGGGCTGCGCGGCGAGCGGACCGGGGGCGCCGGAGGCCGGAAGGTTCGAACCGACCGGCCCGCCGCGGTGCACATGACCGGAGCCCGGCGGCGGATCGGGCAGCTCGCGGCGCGGACCGCGGTCGTACTCCGAACGCGGCTGGTCGTAGTCCGGGCGCTGCTGCTCGTACTCGGGCCGCGGCTTGTCGTAGTCCGGCCGCTGCTGCTCGTAGTCGGAGCGGCGCTGGTCGCGGTCGGGGCGGTTCCCGTCGTACGACGACCGGTCCACCGGCTGCGGGCGGTAGTCCTGGGACGGGGAACCGTAGGAGTCCTGCCCGTAGGAGTCCTGCCCGTAGGAGTCCTGGCCGTACGACTCCTGCGGCGAGGCGTACGGGTCCCGCTCGGGGAAGCCGAAGCGCTGCTGCTGCCAGCCGTACTCGTCCTGGGACGGGCGCGGCCAGCTGCCCGGCGCGGGCTCCGAGCGCTGGTACTCGCCGGGGTAGGCCGGGCGCGCGGTCGGCAGCGGGTCGGACATGTGGTCGTCGGCGCGGTGCCGGCCGTAGCCCTCGTACGACGGGAGCTCCGGCTCCTCGTAGCGGGGCTTGGGCGACGAGGGCGCGGGCGGGGCCGGGGGCTCGCCCGCCGAGTCGTCGACGGTGATCGCGATGCGGATCGGGCGGCCGCACTCACGGGTCAGGGTCTCGCTGACGACCGGGGCCAGCCGGCCCTCCAGTACGCCCTTCGCGAATTCGTTCGGCACGGCGAGCAGTGCGGTGTCGGCGACCAGGGCGAGGGGCTGGCAGCGCCGGATCCAGTGCTCGTCCTTCGCCTCCACACCCTGCACCCGGCCCTCACCGAGGAGCTGCTCGAGTACTCGTGGCCACACTGCGGCAAGATCGGCAGGTACGTCAGCCACAGGGCACGCTCTCTCACGGGTCCCACGAACGTGTGATTGTGGGACGGGTCGGGATTCAATCGGGTGGAGTCAGAATCGGGGGGGACAAGGGAACGAATCGGAGTTCCGTCACGGTAGTCAGCGCGACGGGTACGGTTCAAGTCGTTGTCCCCAGCCTGTGGATAGTGTCCCTCAGTCGCGGCTGGTTTGACCGGATGGCGTAGCCGCGCGTACCGTAACCAGGTCGAGTTGTCGATGGCTGCTGCCGCCTGCCTCCGATGGGCACAGGTCACGTCAGGTGATCGGATAGCGGTGCACTCGGGCGTAACTGCGAGCTACTCGTGGGCGCACGGTGACAGCCAGGACGGCACCCGCCACCACCGATTTATTACTGGAGCCCCCGAGTGAGCAAGCGCACCTTCCAGCCGAACAACCGTCGTCGCGCGAAGACCCACGGCTTCCGGCTGCGTATGCGCACCCGTGCCGGCCGCGCGATCCTCGCGTCCCGCCGTAGCAAGGGTCGCGCCCGTCTGTCCGCCTGATCCCGGTCAGGTCATGCCGTCGTGCTGCCCACCGAGAACCGGCTGAGGCGGCGCGAGGACTTCGCGACCGCGGTACGACGAGGGCGCCGGGCAGGACGCCCGCACCTCGTCGTCCATCTTCGTAGCGGTGCCACGGACCCGCATGCGCCTGGGGAGAGCGCTCCCCCGGCGCGTGCGGGTTTCGTCGTGAGCAAAGCCGTGGGTGGTGCAGTCGTGCGGAACAAGGTGAAGCGCAGGCTTCGCCATCTCATGCGCGATCGAGTCGACCAGCTGCCCCCCGGTAGCCTGGTAGTCGTACGAGCGCTACCCGGTTCGGGTGACGCCGAGCATGCACAGCTGGCCCGAGACCTGGACGCCGCTCTGCAGCGGCTCCTGGGAGGGGGCACGCGATGAAGTACCCACTGCTGGCTCTGATCAAGCTGTACCAGTGGACGATCAGTCCGCTGCTGGGACCGGTGTGCAAGTACTACCCGTCGTGTTCCCACTACGGCTACACGGCCATCGACCGGCACGGTGCGATCAAGGGCACGGCGCTCACCGCCTGGCGCATCCTGCGATGCAACCCGTGGTCACTGGGCGGTGTGGACCATGTCCCGCCGCGCAAGCGGCCGCGGTGGCACGAGCTGTTGCGCAACGCATGGCGCGCACGCAAGGGCGGGCCCTCCGCCGCCGAAACGGCCATTGAAGAGAATGTTCCTTCGAGCCCGGCCGCAGAGACCTCGCCCCATGCCCAAGGAGCATGATTAGTGGACACGATTGCCAGCCTCTTCAGCTTCATCACGACACCCGTCTCATGGGTCATCGTCCAGTTCCACTCGGTGTACGGCGCCCTCTTCGGTGAGGACACCGGGTGGGCCTGGGGCCTGTCCATCGTGTCCCTGGTGATCCTGATCCGTATCTGCCTGATCCCGCTCTTCGTGAAGCAGATCAAGGCGACCCGGGCCATGCAGACGCTCCAGCCCGAGATGAAGAAGATCCAGGAGCGCTACAAGAACGACAAGCAGCGTCAGTCCGAAGAGATGATGAAGCTGTACAAGGAGACGGGCACCAACCCGCTCTCCTCGTGCCTTCCCATCCTGGCGCAGTCGCCGTTCTTCTTCGCCCTGTACCACGTGCTCAACGGCATCGCGACGGGCAAGACGATCGGCGTCATCAACGACGATCTGCTCGCCAGCGCCCGTAAGGCGCACATCTTCGGTGCCCCGCTCGCCGCGAAGTTCACGGACAGCGCGGACAAGGTCTCCCAGCTCGGCGCCACGCTGGTGGACGTCCGGGTCGTCACCGCGGTCATGATCGTCCTGATGTCGGCGTCGCAGTTCTACACGCAGCGCCAGCTGATGACCAAGAACGTCGACACCACGGTGAAGACGCCGTTCATGCAGCAGCAGAAGATGCTCATGTACGTCTTCCCGGTCATGTTCGCCGTCTTCGGCATCAACTTCCCGGTCGGTGTCCTCGTCTACTGGCTGACCACCAACGTGTGGACCATGGGCCAGCAGATGTACGTCATCCACAACAACCCGACCCCGGGTTCCAAGGCCCAGGCCGCCTACCTGGACCGCCTGACCAAGCGCGTCACGCAGCACGGCAAGGTTCGCGGGCGCGGTGAGAAGGCCATCGTCAAGGCGATCGTCGCCAAGGGCCGTGACCGCAACGAGCACGAGCGCAAGTTCATCAACGGTCTCTCCAAGGCGAACCTCGCGGCGCAGCCCGACGGCACCGTGATCAACAGCGAGGGCGCCGTCGCCACCGTGACCGAGGACGGCACCCAGGCCGGTGGTGCTCCCCGGCGCCAGCAGCCCAAGCGGCAGAGCAAATCGCAGCGCCAGTCGGGCGCCCAGAAGCACTCTGACGAGCCGACGTCCCTGCAGAAGTCCGACGAGCCTGAGGACGCCAAGCCCGCCGCGGCCAAGAAGCCCGCGCCGAAGTCCGCGGGCCAGGGTCGCAGCAAGGCCCAGTCCGGGCAACGCAAGGGCGGTCCGCAGCGCCCCAAGTCCCCGTCCAAGAAGTAAGAAGGAGCCCATCCCGTGACGGAAGGCACCACCTCCGCCGCCGCCGAGGGTGCAGACACCCTGACCCGCCTGGAGCAGGAGGGCGAGATCGCGGCGGACTATCTCGAGGGTCTGCTGGACATCGCCGATCTCGACGGCGACATCGACATGGACGTCGAGGCCGACCGCGCCGCTGTGTCGATCATCAGCGACGCCGGCGGCCGCGACCTGCAGAAGCTGGTCGGGCGTGACGGCGAGGTGCTGGAGGCGCTGCAGGAGCTCACGCGTCTCGCCGTGCACCGGGAGACCGGGGACCGCAGCCGGCTGATGCTGGACATCGCCGGCTACCGCGCCCAGAAGCGTGCCGAGCTCTCCGAGCTGGGCGCCAAAGCCGCTGCCGAGGTCAAGAGCAGCGGCGAGCCGGTCAAGCTGAAGCCGATGACGCCGTTCGAGCGCAAGGTCGTGCATGACGCGGTCAAGTCGGCGGGGTTGCGCAGCGAGTCCGAGGGCGAGGAGCCGCAGCGGTTCGTCGTCGTTCTGCCCGCCTGATCGGCCTTACGTTCTCCCGGCCCCGTCTGCCCGCAGGCGGGGCCGAACTTTGTCAGCGATAGTTCTCGTGGTTCTGGTCCGGCGCCTGGTGCGCCGCGCCGTACGGAAGGACGGTCCCCGTGACGGAGGCAGCGGAGCTTCCCCCCGCGCCCGAGCAGGCACGTGAGGTGTTCGGCGATCGCTTCGCGGATGCGGTCCGCTACGCCGAACTGCTCGCCGAGGCGGGTGTGCAGCGTGGCCTGATCGGGCCACGGGAGGTGCCTCGTCTGTGGGAGCGGCATCTCCTGAACTGCGCGGTGCTCTCCGAGGTCGTACCCGAGAACGTGACGGTGTGCGACGTGGGCTCGGGTGCCGGTCTCCCTGGTATCCCCCTGGCCCTGGTCCGGGAGGACCTGAAGATCACCCTGCTGGAGCCGCTGCTGCGGCGTACGACCTTTCTGACGGAGGTCGTGGAGCTGCTCGGGCTGGACCATGTGACCGTCGTGCGGGGTCGCGCCGAAGAGGTGATGGGGAAGCTGCAGCCGGTTCATGTCGTCACCGCGCGTGCCGTGGCCCCGCTGGACCGGCTGGCGACCTGGGGTATCCCTCTGCTGCGGCCCTACGGTGAGATGCTGGCCCTCAAGGGAGACACCGCGGAGGAGGAGCTGAAGAGCGCGGCCACTGCGCTGAGCAAGCTCGGTGCCGTGAACACGTCCATCCTCCATGTGGGTGAGGGTGTTGTGGATCCGCCGTCCACGGTCGTCCGGGTCGAGGTCGGGGAGAGCCCGGGCGGTGTGCGTTTCGCGGCGAAGCGCGCCAAGGCAGCCAGGACGGGGCGCACACGTCGGCGCCGCTGATCCGTCCTGACGACCAGACGTACGCCACACAAGCTGGCAAACCTACCCATGCCGGAGTGTCGCGACAGTTCGGCCTCGGTCGCTGTGCATCGTGTTTCACGTGAAACGTCGCTCACTGTTGCATGGCATCATCAGCCGCGGCCGCGCTGCTGCCGAACCTCGAGATCGGAAGCCTCTCGGTTCTCTCGGAGAGGGTGTTTCTGACAACATTTCGTCCCCCGCGAGGGGCACGGAGTTGTCCACAGAGGTGGATTTCTCCACAGAACACCAGGCCTCACTGGTTCACGACCCCGAAGACATGGGAGGCTCTGTTCATTGCGAGCCTGAAGTCGAGGAGAGTGAATCCTTGCGGTCCGACGCCAACATCGCGGGACCGATGACCGATCCGGTCCCCGGTCCCCGTACCGAGTCGATGGGGGAGGATGTTTCACGTGAAACACCGCCCCCGATGGACGACACTCCCATCGGTCGTGCTGCCCAATTGGCGGTGGAAGCTCTGGGCCGCGCCGGCGAGGGCCTGCCACGGCCCGAGCAGACCCGCGTCATGGTTGTCGCCAACCAGAAGGGCGGCGTAGGCAAGACGACCACCACGGTCAACCTTGCCGCGTCCCTGGCTCTGCATGGCGCCCGTGTGCTGGTCATCGACCTCGACCCGCAGGGCAACGCATCCACGGCCCTGGGAATCGACCATCACGCCGAAGTTCCCTCGATCTACGACGTATTGGTGGAGAGCAAGCCGCTGGCCGAAGTCGTCCAGCCGGTCCCCGACGTCGAGGGGCTCTTTTGTGCCCCGGCCACGATCGATCTCGCCGGTGCGGAGATCGAGCTGGTCTCGCTGGTGGCGCGGGAGAGCCGACTGGAGCGGGCCATCCAGGCGTATGAGCAGCCCCTGGACTACGTCCTCATCGACTGCCCGCCCTCGCTCGGCCTGCTGACGGTCAACGCACTGGTGGCTGGCCAGGAGGTCCTCATCCCGATCCAGTGCGAGTACTACGCGCTGGAGGGCTTGGGACAGCTCCTGCGTAACGTCGACCTGGTGCGGGGGCACCTCAACCCCGCCCTGCATGTCTCGACGATCCTGCTCACCATGTACGACGGCCGGACACGGCTGGCATCGCAGGTCGCGGACGAGGTGCGTAGCCACTTCGGCGAAGAGGTGCTGCGGACGAGCATTCCCCGCTCGGTCCGTATCTCCGAGGCGCCGAGCTACGGGCAGACGGTCCTGACCTACGATCCAGGATCGAGCGGTGCCCTGTCTTATCTTGAGGCGGCACGAGAAATCGCTCTGAGGGGCGTCGGTGTGAACTACGACCCGACGCAGGCTCATATCGGAGCCCAGAGCAACCCGAACATGGTGGAGGGGATCCAGTGAGCGAGCGACGGAGGGGGTTGGGTCGTGGTCTCGGCGCACTGATCCCTGCTGCACCGACCGAGAAGACCGTGCCCCCGCCGGCGCTGGGCGGCACTGCCGGCACGTCGCCGGTGGCTGTTCCGGTGCTGAGCGACCGCGGCGTGGCCGCGGCCAAGGTGGCGACACTCCCGCCTGTTTCACGTGAAACAGAGGAGCCGTCGGCGAACAACGCGGTCGAGACCCCCTCGGCTTCCATGGGCGCTCACTTCGCTGAGATCCCTCTCGACGAGATCACGCCGAACCCGCGCCAGCCGCGTGAGATCTTCGACGAGGACGCCCTGCAGGAGCTCGTCACCTCCATCCAGGAAGTCGGCCTCCTCCAGCCGATCGTCGTACGTCAGCTCGGGCCCTCCCGCTACGAGCTGATCATGGGAGAGCGGCGCTGGCGGGCCTGCCGCGAGGCCGGCCTCGAAGCGATCCCGGCGATCGTGCGAGCCACGGACGACGAGAAGCTTCTCCTGGACGCCCTCCTGGAGAACCTGCACCGCGCACAGCTGAACCCGATCGAAGAGGCAGCGGCTTACGACCAGCTGCTGAAGGACTTCAACTGCACGCACGATCAGCTGGCGGACCGCATCGGCCGGTCCCGCCCCCAGGTCTCCAACACCCTGCGTCTGCTGAAGCTGTCCCCCAAGGTCCAGAACCGGGTGGCGGCCGGAGTCCTCTCCGCCGGGCACGCCCGGGCCCTGCTTTCGGTCGATGACCCGGAGGAGCAGGAGCGCCTCGCCTACCGCGTGGTGGCCGAAGGGCTCTCCGTCCGGTCCGTCGAGGAGATCGTGACGCTGATGGGCTCGCGCCCGCAGAAGGCGCCGCGCTCGAAGGGGCCGCGGGCGGGATCGGTGCCCTCGCCGGCGCTGTCCGACCTCGCTACCCGGCTCTCGGATCGTTTCGAGACGCGGGTCAAGGTCGAGCTGGGACAGAAGAAGGGCAAGATCACCGTCGAGTTCGCCTCTCCCGAGGACCTCGAGCGGATCCTCAGCACGCTGGCTCCGGGGGAGAAGCTCGCACTCCAGAAGAGCCTCCTCGGCGACGACGCCGAGGACGCCGAGAGTTGAGCCCAGGGCGACTCTGATCAGGTCGCTGATCGGGTTCTTCGGTCGTGAGTGCGGGTCGTGGGGGGGGGGGGGGGGGCCGCCCCCCGCGGCGGGGGGTTTTTGGTTGTGGGGGGTGAGGGAGGAGGGGTAGAAGTGGGGGGGGGTA